>JAQVNZ010000038.1 GCA_028702895.1 Candidatus Iainarchaeum sp.
CACTAACTTGATAAGTAGGATATCCATTTGTAGAAAAACTAGTGTTTGCAGATGATTGGTAAATATTTGCATAATCCACATTTCCAATAAATCCACCTAATGTACTCCATACTGCATATAATGTACCACTAGTATGAGTATTCGAAATATTACTATATCTAACTGCATAAGCTAATCCCCCAAGTCCAGAGTATCCTTTAATATAAAGATTAACAATATTTAAATCAGAAATATTGTTCCTTTGAGTATCTCCATAAATATATCCAAATAATCCAAGAGAAGATTCCCCGGGTAAATCTAGGTATAAGTTAGAAATTTTATGATTATTACCATTAAAATCAGCTGACAAAAGAGGAATGTACAATCCCCTATAATCATTTAGATTTAGATCGGCATTTAATTTAAACATTAAATTAGAATCAGCACTAAATCCCAATAAGTCCTTAAAGTCACTTACATCATTAATCAAATAATAGTTTCCATCACTTGTAAAATAATTTGCAACATTTAATTCAGTATCCGCATTCCAATCAATAAACATATCATTATACAATGCTCCCGGACCAACTCGGTGAGTACTATTAAGCAAGGTAGTATCTAAATTAAAAAATACATTTGTGTGTGAAAGATTATGATATCCTCCTCCAACTACCCCTCCAACATATAATGTACCCATAACATTATTGTCATACGCAGAAATGTTAGTTAGTGAACCTGCACTAACATTCCCTGCTAAAGCTCCGACATAGTTTTTACCTTTAATATTTGAATCAGTTATATCCAAATCAAAAAGGCTAGCATTTTGTACATATCCAAATAATCCAACAAAGTCTGTAGAAGTTCTGTTAATGAATATGTTACTTATACTATGGTCTCCCCCGTCAAAAGATCCCGTGAATTTACTTGCAGAAGTACCTATTGGATTCCATCCTGCATTAGAATTAGCAGTTGATGCAGCATAAGTTGAATAATTTGTATCAGCACTTGATAGATCTGTTAGTAATTTGAAACTACTAGTCAATCTATTTCTTACGTTGTTTAATTGTTTCCAACTACAAATTAAATATGGATTGTCAATAGATCCATCTCCACCAGTATATAGTCCCCCTTCATCTTCGCGACAAGGGTAACATCTACCCTGGTCTAAAACTTCATCATCAGCACATTGAGAAACAATAGTAAAATTTAAATCATTACTTGTGTTTTGGTCGCCATTAGCTGATGTACAGGATATGTTCCAATTATAATCTCCAATATCATTTATTTCAGCGGTTATATAATTCTTCGAGTTATTATCTATTGATGTATTTGTAGTAATTAATTCATCATCAATATTTAAACTACAACTTGTTGGGGTATAAGTAAACAAGGGTATATATTCAAAGCTTATTTCAGTAGGTATATAATTATAATTATTTGGACTTGACAAAGAAATTGAAGGGTTTATAAAATACACATTAAATGTTTTATCCGCGTTAGTTGATTTATTTCCATTTGAATCAGTACATACAACATTCCAAACAAATTCTCTTTCTTCAGCTGGTTTTGATGGATAACTAAAATTATAAGTAAATGAATTTTGACCTGAATTAATACTATTGTCTGTTTCAATTAAATAATCATCAACATATAAACTACAACTAGTTATTGGGAAAAATTTGCTTGAAGCTGAATAAATAAAAGTTATTGTTTGAGCTGGTAAATAATTAGTTGTATCTGGTGATGTTAATGATACAACCGGTAAATTTAATCCCTCCCAAAGTAATACTGGGTAATTAGTACCATCGCTTAACCATGATAATTCCCAATCTCCCGTTACAAAAGGTTCATTAAAAAAATCATAATAATGTAAAACACTATTTGTCGAATTGCAACCAGTACTTCCTCCATAATAACAACTACTTTGTGAACTTGCTGTTTTGTCCCACCACGAGTTAGTAATTGTTCCGCCTGTTTTTTCTCCAACTAATCCTCCAGGATATTGTCCACCATCAACTGAACCAGTGTTAAAAGAATTATTTATTGTTCCTGATGATAAATTTCCAACTAATCCTCCACCAGCACCATAAAATTCACCATCCACAGAACAATTTGAATTAGAACCACAACTAGTTTGATCTAACTCTTCACATGGTGAATAACAATATTCATATTGTTCATACCAACTACAAGTTGAATTATTTTGGCAACTTTCTGAATCACCATAATAATAACAATCCCAACTCATAGGCATACACCCCCAAAAATAACTATATCCTCCAATAATTGTTCCTTTATTATATACATTTTCTAAATTAACATTACCAGAATTTTTTCCTAAAATTCCACCCGCATAATATCCACCATTATAATAATCAGATGTTACTGTTCCAGTATTGTAAGAATCACTAATAGAACCACTAAATAATCCAGCAATTCCTCCACAACCATATGAACTATCTCCCCAATAACCGTTTGTTATGGTTCCTGAATTTTTTACTTTATTTAATGTTCCTATTCCTGATCCAACAATTCCTCCAGAATTATTGGCTCCATCTACTGCGCCTTGATTGTATGAATTTTCTATGCTACTATTACTTCCTAAATATCCAACTAAACCGCCTGCATCCATATAATCACTTATAATGTTTGCATTTGTTGTGTTGTATGAGTCGCTTATATAAACTTGGGAATTAGCATAACCTATAAGTCCGCCAACATATTCATAACTAGTTAAACTTGCAGTATTGTATGAATTGTAAATTGTTGTATTGTTAGCATACCCTGCAATTCCCCCTGAATTTATTGGTGTACTAATAGTGCCTGAATTATGTGAATTATTAACTGATCCGCCAACAAGGTATCCTATAAGTCCTCCTGCATTAGCAAAATTACTCGTAATAGTTCCGCTAAAAGAAGCATTACTAATTTCACTATTATTAGAATATCCTATTAAACTTCCGCAATTTTGTGAACCATCATTTTTTCCTTCAAAATATCCACTAAGTAATGAAACATTTGAAATAGTTGCTCCTTCTGCGAATCCAAATAAACCAAGATTTTCGCGTTCGGAATTATCAACATAAAGATTGCTTATAGAATTATTTGCTCCATTAAATGTACCTGTGAATGGATTTTCACTATTTCCAATTGGAAGCCAACCAACCCCATTATTAGCACTTGAAAAAGCAAAATCATTATAATTAATGTCACTATTTGATAAATTAGAAGTTAATAAAAAATTACTATTTAATCTGTATCTAATATTATTTAGTTGTTCCCAACTACAAATTAGATATGGGTCAGCTTCCAAACCACTTCCATATGCAAACATTCCTTCAACTGAATTCTCACAAGGGATACACTGATTACCTAATTTATATTCACCATCTGGACAATCAGATTTTGCAATATCTTCTAAATCAACAGTGTAAGATTCACAAGGTATTCTTAATCCTTCAAACACTTGAGTTTTAGTTAAACCATGCGAAGTCTCATAATTAATTGTAATTTTATTATGAATTAATACTCCATTAACACACCTATCAGGTCTTTTTAAATTTGGAATATCTACTAAAAATAATTTATTATCCCCTAAAACTAATTTATTATCTCCCACATATTCTTCAAAAACATCACCAAAACTAATCTTTGTAATAGTAATATTGTTTGGCAAATTTGATTTTAGATTAACAGCATACGTGCCCGTCGGATTTAGTAAAACATCTGTAATCGCAATGTCTTTAGTTAATAAAGCAATATCTTGATTTGAACCAATAATAGAATCAGTATTATCAAAAAACCCAGTAAAAATAGTCGCGACAGACAAACCAATAACAACAACTATTCCTATTATCATCAAGTATTCTATTGTTCCTTGACCTGAAAAATTATTTTTTTTTATTGACAAATATACACCTTAATATTAATAAATAATTATAACGTTTATAATATAAAAAGATTACTATACTCTAATCAAATTTGTTAAACTTTAAATTTAAAATTAATAACATTAGATAACTACAAAAAAAATAAATTTAATTTTTTTAAATAAAATAAATTTTAATTAATTTAAAATCAATTTATACATAACACTGATTAAATTTATATATCCCAAATATATTATTTTATTGTGGATAAAACCAAATTTCTAAAACTCGCAATTATTATAACCATTTGTGAAATAATTGGAGCAATAGGATCAATTTTTACTATACCTAATATTCCTGCATGGTATAATGGGTTAGTTAAACCTTTTTTTAATCCGCCAAATTTTTTGTTTGCACCAGTTTGGACTATACTATTTTTAATGCTAGGAATAGCAATATTTATAGTTTTAGAAAATAAGGATAAAAAATTAATAGCACAACGAAAAATTGCAAAAATATTATTTGCTATTCAATATGCGTTTAATGTTTTATGGTCTTACCTATTTTTTGGTTTAAGAAATCCTTTACTAGGTTTTATTGGAATAGTAATTCTTTGGGCGACAATAATTGCAACAATATTCTATTTTTATAAAGTTGATAAAAGAGCAGCATATCTTTTAATACCATATATTTTGTGGGTTAGTTTTGCTATGATACTAAATTTTTTTGTAATGATATTAAATTAGAATAATAAATTAATTATTACTCAAATTTTAAAAGATTTACCCCAATCTTCTTTTAACAAACTATACGTGTTACCATCATGTAGTTTACCAGTTGCTTTTGAACGCATTGCTTGTTTTTGAACACACTCAAAAACAAAACCATTTTTTTGTATTACTTTATTAGAACCAATATTCTCTACAACAGCTTCAATTTCAATTCTATTTAAATTTAAATCATTAAAAGCAAATTCTATAACTCGTTTTACTGCTTTTGACATTATTCCTTTACCCCAATACTCTTCTCCAAGCCAATAACCTATCGTAGCTTTACCCATAAAATAATCTATTTTACTTAAAGAAATAATACCAATTAATTCCAGAGAATCAATTCCACTAGAATTTAATGATTTTTGAGTTATTGCTAAGTCAAAACTAGTTCTTTTTTCTAATAATTGATTATCTAATTTCATTTTAACAAATTCTTGAGCGTTTTCTAAAGTATAAGGCTGTGGGACAGTTGAAAGATATTTGCGAACATTTAGTGGAGAAACTTTGTTAAAAATATTTATGATATCCGTTTCTTTTATATCGCGTAAAATAAGAGAATCTGATTCTAACACAATTTTATTCATTTAAAATACAAGTATTTCTAACTTTAAAAACAAATCACCAAATTAAATGTAATAAATTAACCACCCAAAAAATAAAACACTAATATTAGGACAAACCTTAAATAACAAGCAACCCACCTTAATAAAATAAAAATAAAATTTATTTAATTAAAATTTAAACCAAACTATTTTTTCAAAAAATTATTTATTTAAAAAAAATTTAAAACTCAAGCATAGTATTTAAACAAGAAGCTTTGATAAAATTATTATGAGCAATACTTTAAATGAACAAAAAATTTTAAGAGAAAAAAGAATTAGTTCTTTGCAAAAAGATATTATTGAAATAACAAGAATTCATGCTAAAACTAACTTACCAGAAAATCAATCAGAATTTGAAAGAAGAATTCACGAAAAACGAGAATTAGTTAATATTTTATTAAAACAAAGTTTATCAAATCAAAAATAAATTTTGTTTAATAATTTTATTCAAATTTCTTTAAAGAACTAATACCGGTATTAGACCTCTTACCTAAAACTAATTCCATGTGAGGATAAGCTACTTCAATATTACCATCTTTTTTTATCATATCAAGAAAAGCAAGATTTATCTCAGTTCGATTCTTTTTTACTTGATTATACGGAGTAAGAAATTGTGCGATTAAAATTAGTGCAGAATCGGCCATTTCAAGTCGTATTTTTGGTTTAAATTCATCACCTTTTTCTGATAAGTGATCTATTTCTTTTTGAATATCCAAAATTTCTTTTTGAATACTCACCTCATTTATTTGAGATGATACAATTTCTTTGTTTTTTTTCTGATCTAAAAAAGAATTAAGCTTGATTTTCTTTCTTTTTTCCTTGTTAATATATGCCTTAATATTTTCTTTAATACGTTTTAGTATAATATTTTCTAATAATTCCATTGCTTTTTTATAATCACTTTCATATGTAATAGATATTGTTAATTCTTCTAGAATATAATTAAAATTTTTAGTATAATTTTCAACATTTGTTGTTAGAACTAGTTCATTTGGAATTGTAACCAGTTTTTGATTTCGTATATCTGAATTTTCTAGTAATCCATAAAGAATAGTATTCATTACTTGTATTTCTTTAACATCCCCCCTAATAATTCCAACAGAAATCCTATCCCCTTCAGAGTAAATGTCTTTTGTTACTATAGTAAACCAACCAACCATATTAAGCACGGGTTTTTGTAATGCAAAACTAAGTCCTAATCCAATCAAACCAAGCGAGGTAATTAACGCGTCAACATTTTTAAATAAAAAAATAGCAGTTAAGATAACAAATATTGTCCACCACAATAATTTACTTAAATGAATTATTGTTAATTTTGATCGATCATCAACGATTTTTGATTTTTTTATAACATATTCAAAAAAATTAAATAATATTAAAAAAAATATGAACAAAATTATAATCAAAACTAATTGTGGAATAAATGAAACGGATTGATTAAAAATTAATAATGCTAAATCAAATTGATTTGGAACAAAATAAATTATTGCAAAAATTGCTATAAGAAGAAGGGTTATTGTAATTGTTAGCTTATTGGAGGAACCAAAAACAAAACCATTTTGATCAGTCATTATACCTTAAAAATATAGAAATTTGTTTAAATAACTTTTGCTAAAAATTAATTAATTAATTTTTCAACAATTTCGGGTATCAACATCGCTAGTCCAACTGGTCCAATAAAAATAAACAAAGACTGCCAAGCCTGTCGAAAGGCTAAATCGGCCAGCTGTTTGCTAGTGATTGGTTGATCCATACTATTTAAT
>JAQVNZ010000007.1 GCA_028702895.1 Candidatus Iainarchaeum sp.
TTATTTTCTGGTTATTATTTAAAACAAGAATAAGTTTTAGTAAAATAAATTTCATTTCCAAATTTTTTTAATATTAAAAGGTTTTTTTTCACTAACCTTGTAATAAGTTTTCATTTGCATGTCAGCTATTAGGCCGAAGCAAAAAAATATTACTCCGCAAATAAATAATAGGCCAGCAAACATTGGTAGAGAAGAATTAACCAAACTAATTCTGCCTAATAATCTTAGAACAATCAATACTAATCCTAAGAGAAAACCAATGCCAATAGATATTAAGCCAAGGCCACCAAAAATATGTAGTGGTCGATTAGCATATTTTTGCCAAAACCAAATAACAATCATGTCAAGAAAACCTTTTGGTATTCTCCACAAATTATACTTTGTTTTACCATATTTTCTTTGTCTATGAGAAATATGTACTTCAGAACTAGTGTATCCTCTCCACCTTAACATTGGAGGAATATATCTATGCATTTCTCCATATAATTCTAAATCTTCTAAACATTCCCTTCTAAAAACCTTAAATGGACAACCATAATCATGTAAGTTAGTTCCAAGTAATTTATGTCTTAATTTTGAAGCAAAAAATGACATAAAATTTTTAGAAAAACTGTCTTTTCTTTTACTTCTATATCCAATAACACAATCATATCCTTTTTCAATTTCTTTTAAAAAAATAGGTAATTCACTAAATTTTACTTGCATATCTCCATCAATATAACAAACTAAATCTTTTGAAGCTAAATCAAAGCCTGCTCGCATTGCTGCTGATTGTCCGAAATTCTTTCTAAAATCAATTATTTTAACTTTAGAATCTTTTTTGTGTAATTTTAACATTTCTTCTAAAGTAGAATCAGTAGAACCATCATTTACAAATATTACTTCAAAATCCAATTTCAATTTTTTTAATACACTAGAAACTTCTTGATATAAAGGAGCAATATTTTTTTCTTCATTTAATACAGGGATTACTATTGAAATTGATTTCATGAAAAAAACAAGTAAATAAGAATACTTAAATGTTAGCTTTTAAGAAGAAATTAAAAGTTTAATTGATCACCAGCATGGAACCTTAAATAGCTTTTTATATGTTTAAAATAAACTCTTTGTTATGGAAGAAAATAGTGTTGTCCAAAATAATTCTATTAAATTATTTCAAACCAATGGAGTGGGCCCTGAAAAGATACGTCTTTTTGAAGATAAGAAGGTTAGAGTTAAGTGGGATGCTGATGAAGAAGATTATTATTTCTCAATAGTTGATGTTGTTGCTGTTTTAACAGAAAACGATTTTCAAACTGCAAGAAATTATTGGAAAGTGCTAAAACAACGTCTTTTAGAGGAAGGGAATGAGTCGGTGACAAATTGTCACCAATTGAAACTAGTTGCTTCTGATGGAAAAGCATATAGTACAGATGTTGCAAACACAGAACAAAACTTAACATGCAAGAAAGTATATAAAAACAGTGACTTTCTCGCACCTTTGGTTTAAAAATTGTTTGTTTCTAATTATTATTATGTATGAGTTAAGTGTTTTGAATGCAATGAAGGAAATGCCTGTTTTTTCTTTGTCTGACGTGGCTAAGATCACAACGAATAGAGCTTATGCTAAAGTATTATTGGCTAGAATGGTTAAAGAAAAAAGAGTAATTAGAATTATGAGGGACAAGTATTCTTTTCATGATAATCCTTTAATTTTTGCTCCATTTTTAAATAATCCTTCTTATGTTTCTTGTGCTTCAGCTTTAAGTTATTATGGATTAATATCTCAAATTCCAAATAGTATTTTTTTGATGACAACTAAAAGATCAAAAAAAATTGGTAAAATTTTTTATAAGAAAACCAAAAACTTTTTTGGTTTTAATTCAATAAAAATTAATGGGGTAAAAACTTTTATTGCCGAACCAGAAAAAGCTTTCATTGATAGTATTGGAATACATCCATTACATATTATATTAGAAGCTTTACCAGAACTTGATTCAAAAAAATTATTAGATTATGCAAAGAAAAGCGGAGAAACAAAAAGAATCTCTTATTTGTTAAAAAAAGAAGTTAAAGTTTCAAAAAAATACATTTACTTAGATCCTTTAAGCAAAAAAAAAGGGGAGAGGGATGAAAAATGGAAATTAATAGTGAATTGTTAGTAACAATAGGTAAAAAAAATAAATTGACAAATAAAGAACATATAGAAAAAACTTGGATGCAAGACCACTTACTTTATTATTTATCAAAAAAAAGAGACGATTTAATCTTTAAGGGCGGAACAGCATTATATAAGTTTTATTCTTTACCAAGATTTTCTGAAGATTTGGATTTTTCTACAAATAAAGAAATAAATATGGAATTATTAGAAGATTTTTGCAAAAAAAACAATATTAAGTTAGATTATAAAAAAATTCATAATTCTCATTTATTTAAGTTAAGGTTTAATGGGGTGCTAACAGAAAAAAATACTATAAGAATAGATATTAATTTTACAAAAAAAGTTTATCCTGCTGACAAAAAAGAATTCCTTTCTTTCTATCCTGATGTTTCTCCATGTATAATAAAAGTAATGCCTTTGGAAGAAATATTTACAGAAAAAATTCATGCAATCCTTAACAGAACAAAAGCAAGAGATTTATATGATTTATTCTTTTTATTAAAAATAATTACATTAGATTATTCTTTTTTAATAAAAAAATTATCTGATAAAGAAATTGATACAAACGAAAAAGAACTAAAAAAAATGCTTTTTAATAAAATAAATGACTATTCAACTATGTGGGAAGAAGAACTAAAACACTTCATACTACAAGAACTACCTAGTTTTAAAATAGTAAAAGAATTTGTTATAAAAGAAATGAAATTAATAAAATAAAGCTCATTTACTTTGTTTAGAATAAATTATTTTATTTTCGTGGTTCTTGGAGACAAATTGTTCCCTTGTGAGTAAAAAAGGCGGGTCAATTGCAGGTAATACTAGAAAAGATATAGAAAAAACACTTAGAAAAAGTGTTATAACAAAAGAAAATTATTTATCTATTTCAGAAAAAAAGAATTGAAATAGTTTTTTCTAAGAACATTTCTTGATAACAATGCTACTGTTCTTATATAATTCTGTACAATCATCAAGAATAGTGTCTAAAAATCCTACTTGAGTGGGTTTTAATTTTGATAAAGAAAAATTATCTCCTATAAAATAGAACTCAAAGGAAGGTTTTTCTTCTAAAAATTCTTGTCCTGAATAAACATCAACATTCTTATCTATTAAAGAATTATAATAGTTAATAGTGTTAGTTCCTTTTCCACTCATGGAAAAAGGAATTACTAAAAAAGGTTTTTTTATGTACCACTCTACATGTGAAGAATAAAGAGTAATAATTTTAGAATCTTCTTCTTTTAATTCTGATAATAATTCACTAGGAATATTTTTGTAATTTATTTCTGGTGCTGAAAAATCATTAAAATTTCTATGTGTTGGAACTAATATTGTAGAATAAAGAAAAGGATTGAATAAATTTGAAGTTAAAAATATCATTACAAAAAAAATTATTATTAGTAAATTATCATATTTTTTTGCTAAATAATAAAACATTAAAGAAGAAAATATTATTATTGGAAAAGTAATAAAATAAATATATCTAAAAGCAAACAAATCAACAAAAAACAATAAAAACAATAAAATTAGTGTTGGAACAATTAACAAAAAACAAAGTTCTTTTTTTTCTTTAAAAGCAAATATTAATCCAATTAAAGCAAATAATAAGATTGGTAATAAGTGTGAGAAAAAACCAAAATAACTTGTTATGTAGTAAAAAACTAGTTCTGTGTTAGTGCCAATATTAATAGCACTAATAAATCTTCCAATCAAAAAATAAATTATTGGAATTATTAATATTACTAAAAACTTGTTTTTTAACAAGAATTTTTTTGATAAATTTTTTTTATTAAAAAAAGGATATAATAAAACAGGGGTTAAAATTATTCCTGCTATTTGTGTATCAATAGCTAAAACAAAAGTTATTAGTGAATAATAAAAGTACTTAAAGTTTGTTTTTGCTTTGTAAGAAAAATATATTGTTGCAAAAAACAATAGTTGAAATAATTGATAAAATCTTGCTTGTTTTGAATAAAATACTTCTAAAAAAAATATTGAACAAAATAATGCCGTCATCAAACCAGCTTTTTTTCCTCCAAATTCTTTTCCAAACAAATAAGCTAAAATAATAGTTAACAAACCAAAAATAACTGATGGAAAACGAGCACCAAAATCATTTATTCCAAATATTATCATTGATATGCTTTGAGAGTAATGAAATAGCATTGCTCTTGAATAAAATGCTCCCGAATCAAATATGGGAAAACCTTTTTCTAGTATTTTTACGGCAGCATTAGAACTAATGCTCTCATCAACCCAAAAACTAGGTGCATCTAAAAAACTTATTCTTAAAAACAAACCAAACAACAATATTGTTCCTAATAATATTACCCAAACAGGAATTTTTTTATTAAATATTTTAATATTAGTTTCTAAAGTTATTTTAGAAAAATTAAGGGGTTTGTTCATATTATAAAATAAAAATAAAGGTTTTATTAAATACTTGTTTTAAAAGAAATAGGTTTATTTTGTTTTTTAATTTTAAATTCTTTTGTAATTTTTTTTAGATTTTAAAATTTTTTTTTCTTTAACTTTTCAACTTTTTTTTACATTTATGTTTTTAACCTATTTTTCTATTTTATGATTTTTTTAAACAATCTGAACAAAGCGCCTTTCTTAGCATATGTTGTTTATTTTAATGAAATATTCAAAATACTTTTGTCCAAATCCCTCCCACTTAAATGCACATATCTTGCGGCCATGTCTGAACTTTGGGTCCATCCAAAGAATTGTTTGAGTTGGGCTTCTGTTAAATGTTTGGCCAAGAAGGTTGCTCTTGAGTGTCTAAACATGTGTGGATTAACTTTTTTGTTTACTTTTGCAATTTTAAAGTTTACTGAAATAAGTTTTTTTACTGCTGAATAACATAAAACAGAATTTGGTAATCTGTTACCTTGTATTCTTGAATTACTTTTTCTTTCATTTGTTTTTATCCAAATAATTGCTTCAGGATTATCTTTGTATGGATGTTGATTAATCCATTTTTTGAGCGGAGCAACACTTTTGATTATTGGGATTCTTCTTTGTCCTGTTTTTCCATTAACAAGTATTGAAGAAACTGGTTCTGCAAAAGTAATGTGTTTTATTTTAAGAGTTAAGAGTTCTCCAATTCTTACTCCACTTTCATAAAGTAAGTGAATGAATGCTTTATCTCTTGCAAATTGACATACACTAATTGCACTAAGTACATCTTCTTCTGTTAAGAGTTCTTCTGGCATTATGCAATCTCTTGGTTCTTTGTTTTTTATCCAGCTAACAAGTTTTGGGGTTACTTCATCTTCTCCTAAAAGCCACTTGTAAAATGATTTTATCACAACTTTATAATCTATTTTTGTCCAGCTTGAATAGTTGTGTTGTTCAAGTTCACAAAGATATAATTCTATATCTTCTTTTGTAACTTCTTTCAAATCTTTTGAAACTATTTCTGAAAAAGTGCGGAGTACTGCAACCTGTTTTTTGAGTCTTATTGGTTTTACTCCACAAGCTCTTTTTGATTGCACAAATCTCTTGATGTGTTGCTTGTTTTCTTCACAAATTGAGGCAGTTTCAAGTGTTTTTAATGCACTTTGAAAGCGTTTTTCTGATGAATAGATATCATCAAGCTTTTGTTTCATGTTAGAAGTAGGCAAATTAGAAGAGCCAATAACTACTGACTCCTTACTACTAACTTGCGGTGTAATCCCCCCACCCAGAATTGCACCGGGGATCTCTCGGTGGCCGATTTCTTTTAATTGATTTTATTTGCATAATTGTGTTATTTTAAATATCACAATAATGTTTGAAAACCAATTCGCTTGTATCAGATTTCTCTGATTTTTTTTGAAAACTACAGCCAAGCGTTCTAGCTACTAAACTACGGGGGGATTTTATCCTTTTTTTAATCTCTCCAAAGTATTTTGTTTTCGTCAACCTTTTTCTAAAAGGTTGTGCGGGTAATACTACGGGGGGATTCTTTGAATCTTTTATAGTGAATTATGCATTTCTAATAATAAATGCATCACTAATAATAAATTAAACTTTAAGAGTATTTTTAAAACTAGGTTTTTTTGAATAAATTTGTTTTTTATTAATTCGTTTTTTTGTTTAGTTTTGATTTAATTTTTGCTTGTTTATTCTTTATTTTAAGTGTTTGTTCTATTAAAAAAATTGTTCTAGGCCAAATTAATGTTATGAATAATCCTGTTATTAAAAATAGTATCCCGCTTAAAATATAATTTGTTTTTGTTGCAAGGTCTACTAAAAATATCATTATTGCTATGCCGATTATAATATAACTTGTTTTCATTTTTTTTACAACAAAACTATTATTATGTAGCATATATCCTATATAGTATCCTATTAGTGTTATTGCTAAAAATAAGTTCATTGGTAGGTATTTTATTATAAAAAAAGTTAGTATAATTAAGAATAGTGTGAAAATATTTTTTTGTTTTATAGTATTTTGTCTAATTATTTCAAATTTGTTTTCTAATTTGTAAAACATTTTTCCTAATAAATATCCTAATAATATTCCAACTAATACATCGCTAATATAATGTACTCCTAAATAAAGTCTTGATATTCCTGTTAAGATTATTATTAATATTAAAATAATTTTTTCTTTAGACTTTATTTTTTTTTCATAAAAAGCGTAAATGCTTGTTAGTATTGCAACGTGACCTGATGGAAAAGCTTGTTTTGTAGTAAACTCTTCTAAGTGAGGAATATTTGGTCTTGGTCTATGCACTATAAATTTTAATAATCCTAATATTGTAGCATTAAGAAAAACAATTGTTGCGATTCGCATGGATTCTTTTTCATTATTCATCCAAAATAGTATTGCTGAAATTATTATCCAAAAAAAAGGGTCACCTAACATTGTTAAAAAAATAAAGATTAGAGTGTTAATTGGATTAGCGAATGATTGTAAAAACAAGTTGACTCCTAGTTCTCCAATAAACAATTCACCAATCATAAAACCACTTTAAGCAATTACCCTTTTTTCGCTTTAGCTTTCTTTGCTCTTTTTAGAGTAGGAATTTCTGCTTCATGATAACTATTAAGTATTTCACATTCTTTTAACACTTTTTTTATAGAATAAATCTTGCATAATTGCACTAATTCTTTTTGTACTGGTCCACTAAATTTATCTAGTTTACAAATCTCACTAATTACTTTTCCTATTTTTCTAGAATTAACTTCTTCAATTGCTTTTGTAGAATCTCCTTTTTTAAAAGCTAATTCTTTTATTGCAATATCTACTTTATCAAGTTCAACTGTTTTTCTTAGATTACTCTCGATTTTATCATCAGTACTATAAGTAAGAGAAGCTAAAAAATCTACTATTGCTAATGGTGCAGTGTCTTTAGTAATAGTAATTTTTTTTATTACCTTCCAATCCTCGTAATTTGCTATAAATTGTATTGTTTCCTCAACCAAATAATCACCCTTTTCGTTTTAAGAATTAAGGTTTAAATGATTTATAAAAGTTGCTTTACTTTACTCAACTTGTAAAAAAGTAAAAATGTGCTGGCATTTAATAGTTAAATTTAATTTTAAAAAATTTTAAAATGGACTACTCCAATCACAAGTAAAAGCAGGCACATAAGCAGAATTTAATGAAGACATCGCCTTAAACATTTCACAGGTGGTTACATTGCTAACATTCCATTCACTAATATTTTGATTAAAAGATGAAAATCCAAACATTGCTGACATATCTATTACTGAACTAACATTCCAGTTGCCAATATTTTGATTAAAACTAGATCCTGAAAAAGTATAACTCATATCTTTTACATTAGATACGTCCCAAGCAGTATATTCATCCCAATATCCTTCATTAATAATTTTTGTAGAAATATCTTGATTAAAATTTGAATTGTTGAACATTCCTGAAAGGTTTGTTACATTTGAAGTATTCCAACTACTAATATTTTGATTAAAAGGGTGTTTTCCATCACCCCAACTACTTTCGCCACTGAACATATCTGCCATATTAGTAACTTTATCTACATGCCAATTACTAATATCTTGATTAAAATTAGAATAAATAAACATGTTTTGCATGTTAGTAATTTCTATTGAAGCTTCATCAAAAAAATTAGTGGCTGTGAATGGATTAATTAATTCAGTGGCTTCAGAAAACATTCGTTCAGCTGAAGTTAAAGTTGAGATGCCTCCATAAACTGGTGTTAAAATATCTTTTAAAAGTGCAGGTGTTGAATATGGTGCTCCAAATGCAACTCTGCTTGCACGACCTCTTAATTTTAAATAATAGGTTCCTGCTGTTGGATACTTTTTTGTTCTTAATGCATTACCATCAACTAAATCTTCCCAACCACTGCCCAAATTCCAATCTATTTCTATGTTATGTGCATCATCGATTTGAAATTTGAATTCTTGATCATTTTCAGTAATTTCTATTTGAAATATGAATGGGATAAGGTCTATTCCTCCTGGGGGAAATATTTCTTCGTCTTCTGGGATTGGGATTATTGGTTCTTTTATTGGTTCAATATTTTCTTCACATTGTACGGTTATTGATTGTTTTATTTTTTGTTCTAAACCGTATTTTGTTTTATAAGTTATTTGGAATTCACAAGTTTTTGTTTTTTGATTTGATTCGCATTCGCAAGTGTGATTTAATTGAATTAATTCATTATTTCCAGAGTAAATTTGTTTATTGTTGTAATCGTTTAATTCGCCGTTATCAACTATTATTTTTGTTAGAGTTATTGTTTCACCAGTATTGTTTTTAAAATTTAGGAATCCGTTATTGTCTGTGGTATTTGTGATTGCGTCTGTAATGCTTATTCCGTTTGTTCCTATTTGTCCTTTTAGTTGGTTTGTTGTTTGAGTGATTTGTTGTGCTTGAAACATGTTGGTTGAGATTCCAGCTACGATTAAGCCTATTACAATTATAATTGCAATAATGATTAGATATTCTACTGTTCCTTGTGCGTTATTATTTTGCAGGTTAATATTATTTCGCATACTAATAATGTGCTTTATGAGTTTTTATTATTTTGTTTTTTGTTTTGTTTTCATATTTTTGTTTTATTTTGATTTTTTTAATATTTTATTATAATTTTGTTTAATTTAATTTAAAAATGATTTTTTCTTAATTTATATTTATTTCGTATTCTTAATTAATTATGAAATTAGATGATTTAATAATAGATTTTAAGAAAAAAAAATATGGTTTTTTTGAGGAAGCAAGCGTACAAATTTGTGAGTGGAATAAACAAGCTATTAGAACTAATGCAAAAGAACATTGTTATAAACAAGATTTTTATGGTGCAGACACTCTATCTTGTCATCAAATTGCTCCAACAACATTTTGGTGTAATAATTCTTGTATTTTTTGTTGGAGACCAAAAGAATACATGGGTTCAAAACCAAATAAAACAGTTAACCCAGAAAAAATGATTCCTGCCCTAATTAGTGAGCGAAAAAAATTATTACAAGGTTTTTATGGTTCTTTTAAAAAAGAAGTTGTGGATAGTGCACTAGAACAAAAACATTGGGCCATATCTCTTTCAGGCGAACCTACATTATACAAAAAATTAGCAGAATTAATTATATTATTAAAAGAAAGAAAAGGTACCGAAACAGTTTTTTTAGTTAGCAATGGACAAAATCCAAAAACATTATTAGATTTGTGGAAAAAAAATTCTCTACCAACCCAATTATATATTTCCATGATTTCACCTATAGAAAAAAATTATAAAAGAATTACTTGTAATAACGAGAAAAATGGTTGGAAAAATTATCTAAAATCATTATCTTTACTAAAATTATTGCCGTGTAGAACTGTAATACGATTAACTCTAATAAAAGGAATGAATGATTCTGATGAATTATTAGAAAAATTTGCTGAATTATTAGAAGTAGTTCAATCAGATTTTATTGAAATAAAATCTTATATGTGGATTGGAATGTCAAGAAAAAGATTAGTAGAAGATAATATGCCCTCACATGATTATGTTAGAGGATTTTCAAAAAAAATATTGGATAAAATGCCTTCTTATAAGTTTGAGAATGAAAAAATTAATTCTAGAATAGTTTTATTAAAAAACAAGAATTCAAAATTTAAAACAAAAATAATTAATAGAGATTAATTTTTAAAAAATTTGTTTTATAATAATAACAAGAACAATATTCCAATTGTTTTAAAAAAAAAGCTTAATATTGCTAATCGCATAGTGCTAATTTTTGATAATCCTGTTAAAATTATTATTCCTGCTTCATCAGGAAGAGGAGACGCTAATAAAAATCCAGCAAAAACAATGGATAAATAATTAACATGAATTGGTTTTAACTTAGAATTAACTGTCTTTTTCACAAACAAAAAAGGTCTTTCTTTTCTAAGTTTTATAAACTCTTCTTCAAAAGAAAATTTAACGAATTTAAAAATGATTAAATCAGATAAAACTGCTCCTACTCCAGCAATAATCGCAGAAAAAAGAACATACTCGGGTTTTAACATAATAAGAACAGCTGTTGCAAATGGGGTAGTAAAACCAAAAGAAAATAATAATCCAGAAATAAACACTCCTGCATATTCTAAATAACCTAAATGTAAAATCATTTCAGAAAAAAAATCGTTTTGAAATAAAAAAATTGCTAGTAAAATACAAAAAGAAAAAAGAATTAATTTAGGATATTTAAATGCTAAAATATGTGTTCGTTTAATAACTAAAGAAAATCTATTCCAATAAGAAATTGGTTCAGTAATAACCAAATTTGTTGTCTCACTAATGTCCATTTCACACAAATAATATGCTTAGGGGATTATATATATTAAGATTTAATTTAAAAAAAAGATTAATTTAATTAAAAAAATTAAATAAAAATCTAATAAAAAAAAGATTTCAAATTAAAAAAAGTTTAAAAAAATTAAAAAAGGCTCTTTCGAGCCAAATTTAAAAATATAGATATTTTATAAAAAAATAATATTATCTAGTAGTCGTCTCTTCTAGGGCCTCGGTCTCTAAATCCGCCGCCACCACTTGGTCTTCTACTATTATTTCTTTTTTTCATAAAGCAGTCTCTACAAAATACTGGTCTGCTTGGGTCTGGTTCAAAAGGAACCTCTGTTTCTGCTCCGCATTCAGAACAAGTTGCTTTATGCATTTTTCTATCTTCATTATTTTTCATCATTTTCTCTTTCTCCAATTAATTATGTAAACTAACCGTTATTGGTCAATATTACAATTAAATTCTTCAACAAAAGTATTAAAAAGGCAACAATAAATAACTTTTTCCAGTGAAACAAAGATTTATATATTTTTTTGAACTTAATTAATCTATGGCAGATAACAAGGATAATCAATATGGATTAATTCTAATAGCATTATCAGTTTTCTTTTTAATTTCAGGATTAGACTTATTACAACAAAGTATTTTTAGTAAGGGTCTAAGTAGTTTGCTAGCATACATCACAGTTGCAATCGGCTCTTATTTAATAGCAAAAACAACTAAATAGTATTTTATAAAAAAAATCAGTTCAATATTTTTGAATCTTATTTTACGAATTGATTATTACTTTCAAGAACTTTTTCATAAGAAATAATTTCTTTTGATATTATTTTATAATCAATATTTTCTTTTTTTAGTAATTGTTCGGGGTTTAATTCTTTTGTAATTATCATAATTCCTTTTTTTGTAGAAAATTCTAAATGCGCTTGTATTATTTCATCATTTAATAATAATTTATATTGTGTTAATGAAGTATCTTCTTGAGTTTTCATTTCAAACGAGAATTCTATTAATTGCACTTCTCCATAGGGTGCTAAACCAAATTTTGTTTTAAACCATTGTTTCATATAAATCACTTTTCAAAAAAATATTTTTTTTTAGAATATGCTTTCTTATATTCTAAACTATTCTCTAATTCTTTAATATTGCGAACATATTTTTGTAACGGGTCCTTTGATTCTCCCACATAAGTTTGTCTAAATTCTTCCCAAGAAATCGAATATTGTTTTTGCACTTTGTCCCTATATAATTCTGGAACAACATTAAATGCACAAAAAGGTATTATTCTCCCATCTGGCGTGGCATAATGTATGTCACATCTTTCAACTCTTTGTTGATCATAATTATATGAGTCCATAAAATGCATCATTCCAATAAATAATGATTTAGTATGAAATTCACCTAATGCTGAATAATCGTGTTTTACTAGTGCATCAAATAATAATTTTGTTAGATTCAAATCTTTTGGTTTTTTTTCTTGATTAATAAAAGATTTTAATTTTAATAATAATTTTGCTGTTTCTATTCTTTTATTTTTTCCTTCTTCTATAGAATTTGACATTTCTCTTAAAAATTTAAATAAACCATCTACGTCAACAAATTCGGGTAGAGGTAGGACTTCGTTTTTTTCATTCAAAAAAACATATGTTGCCATTCCACAAGCAAAGTGATTATCTAATGAATATTGGGCCTTATTTGTTAGTGCTTCAATAAAATTTGTTACTGGCGAAATGCATGGAATAGTAAAAAAATCTTTTTTTCTAATTAAATTATTTGTTTGTTCTTGGATTAATTGTGTTGTTTTTGGAATAGTAATTCTTTGTTTTTCTCTTTGAGATTTAGGCATTCTTCCAACAAATGAAACTGGTTGGAAATCAACTCCTCTAACAACATCAATATTTTGTAAAGCAAAATCTATTATGTTTCCAATATCATTATCATTAACTCCTTTTATTAGAGTTGGAACTAGGACTATTCCTAAATTTGCTTTTCTACATTCCGCAATCGTTTTTGGCATTTCATAATGGTTTTTTGGATTTGTTTGAGGAGTTGTACCATCAAAAGAAACGTAGAGTGTTGAAACACCCGCTTCTTTTAATTTCATGGCATAACCTGAATTAAATGCAATTGTCATCCCCGTAGTATTCAATTGAATGTGGTCAAAGCCCTCTTCTTTTACAATTCGTATTATTTCAAACAAATCATCTCTAAGCGTTGGCTCTCCACCAGTTAATTGTATTGCATTACAAGGAACTGGACTTTCACTTTTAAGATTTTTTAACATTAATCTTATTTGTTCTAAACTCGGCTCGTATATTGGATCCCCTGCTTTCGCATAAAAAAAACAATACCAACAACTCAAATCACACCTATTAGTAATCGCTATATTTGCAAGTGCTGTGTGAGAATGATGATTAGTGCACAAACCACAATCAAATGGACAATTAGAACCAGTATTATTTGTTATGCTAACATTAGAATTTAATAAACCTCTTGCATTAGAAGCATATTTTTTTGCTTTATTAAAATCATCCACAGATTCCCAATATAGTTCATCAAATTCTCCATGGTTAGGACAGGTTCTTAACAAATAAACCACATCTTTTTTTGCATAAACTTTTGCATCAAGAATTCGTTTACACTCGGGACAAATTGATTTAGTAATATACGGTAAATTAGACCCATAACTATTTGTTACAACACTCTTTTTTTCTTTTATAATAAAGGACAATTAATCACCAAATAAAAAATAACATTGAAAAAACAATGTTTAATAATATAGTATAATTATCAAATATTTAAAAACATAACATTATTCTAAAAATATATTTTAAACATAATAAAACTTAAACTAAATTATTTCAAACAATCTTGTTGAATTATTCTAACATTATCATTTAATGATTTTCCATTTGAATCATTCTTGGCAAATAGCATTTTTTCTGACCACCAAAATAATTCTCTATTACCAAATCTTGTAATACAAACACTCTCATTTTCAACTGATTCAAACAAACTCTTAATACTATTAATATAATCATTGTCTAAAAAATTATTATTATTCATTCCATTCACACCTGTTAAATATAATAAACCATTTTGTAAAGAATTATTACTAGAAATTATTGTTTGATTTGAATTAAAATTTAGAGCATAATTATCGTTTATTGGAGAATAAATTATTGTGGTTAAACCAGTTTTACCAGAGTTTTTTACTTCATTAAAACCAAATCCATGTCCTTGTCCCATAACAAAATCAGGAACTTGATTAATATATGATTTCAAATTATTTCCAAAAAAATCATTACAATTATCTATGCCTGATAATAATAATAAATTATTCATTTTAACTGGCACTCTTTTCTCATTTTTATTAGCCTCATAATTAAGTATTACATTAGAACCTTTTTGGCCAATCAAAGAAAATATTATTGGCGTTGCAATTGTTGGAGAAAATATTGTTTTTGCACTATTAATAAAAGAATAATCCATTATTTTTCCTCTTTTTGATGCAAATGAATTTAGTAAATAAAAATCGTTTACAAATTGTGAATTAATTTTTACTAGAGAATCAACTTGATTATTTTCTAGTAATGCTGGTTCTTTAAAAGAAACTTGTAAACTAGAACCACTATCAATACTAGTCCCATAATATCTTCTATCATTAGCATTTCGTAATCCTACTCCTCCATTAAACGGAGTATAATAAAATGGACTATAATTAGAATTAATTGGTTCTTTCAAACTAACATTCACAAAAATTTTTGATGTTATTGCTCCTCCAGATATTAATGGTAATTGGTCAAAATTAATTATTGTTTTAATATTATATTTTCCAGCATCTGGTACAACAAAATCGTATTCTGGTTTAAATGAAAGTGTTTCGTTAGTGAAATAAAATTTTTTAGAATTCTTAAAATATTGGTTCATCCCATCTTGAGGATCAACAAATTCCGGACTTGCTTTTAAAAAAGTTTTAGTATAATAATCGACAAAATCACTTTGAAATTCTAATCCTAATCCATCCCTCATTAAATTAACTTCAAAATCTAGTAAATCCACTATAGTATCTTTTACTTCGGTAGTAGAATTATTTAAATAATAATATAATGCTGGTTTGTTATCATATTGCCAAGTAGTTAACGGAATAAAACAAGTATTTAGATAAGGTAATTTAAATTCTTTTGGAGTAATTTGTTTTAAAATATTAAAAGCATAATTTTCTGGACAACTTGTTGTAATATTAGATAATTCACTATTTAGAGAAGAGAGTTTTTTGCTAACAAGAATTGATAATTGGGTAGAATCTAAATAATTATCTTTAACTAATTCTTCACTAATATCATTCCAATCCCATCCTAAAATTATTTTTGGTAAAACATTTTTTCCAGTTTCGCCAAACAATAAATTGTTTTGACACGGCGTATTTATATTTGGGATAATAGTTTCTTTTCTTGGAAGAACATTAACTTTCATTTGAAAAGAATAAATTTCTTCACTAATATCATTACTAGGAATATCAAACGGGCTAAAAAGAGAATCAATTTTTTCTAAATCAGAATAATTTCTTACTTTTACTGGGATATGAATTGTAATATAAGAATTTTTTTTCAATCCGGCTTTTGAAAAAATTATGCTGGCTTCTTGTTCGTTAAAAACATCAAATACTTCTAAATCATTAAACGACCATTGTGCAATAACTTGGGGAGAAGATAATTCGATAGGTTTAGCATCGTTTAGTAAATTTATTTTATAAGCTGGTAAAGTTAGTTTAACTTGATTATCACAATCTTCTTTTAAAACAGAAATCTCATTTGAAAACAAACTTTTTTTTGAATTAATATTGGGTAGGATGTCCGAATCAGAATTACTAAAATTTAGTTTAATATTACTTGAACTAATTAAATTTGAATTAATTAAGTCTGAATTAAAATACGCATTTGTAGAAGAAGATTGTTTTGTATTATATACGCCCCCATCATACGCGCCCGTAACAAAACTACTACTTAGAATTGTTCCAATTAGACCAGATAATCTTTCATCATTAAACGAACCATATTTTTCCAAAATATTTGAATTATAAGAATAGGCTGAAGCGTTACTAGATTCTTTTTCTAAAATAGAAAGATTTTGAGCAGCATCTACTCCTAAACCAAAATCAGTAATCGCATTAAAAACATTTAATTCAAAATCATATAAATCTTCTAAGATTGCTGAAAATAAATCAAACGTGTTCATTAAATTTCCATAATAATCTGCGGTTAAAGATTCATAAAATTGCCATGAATTATAAATCGTATTTATTGTCCCGATTATTTTCAACGTACTAGAATAAGAAGTCGTAATTTCTGATTGTACTGCTAATAATTTTGTTTTTGTTAAATTAATAGTTGCGATTGCTGCACAACAACCATCTTGACAACCAGCTATTCTTCCAGCTTGTGTTTCAGCACAAGTACAATCTGCACTCGCAGCGGCCAATGCAACATCCAATCCTCCAATAGCAGTAATTACTGAATCTCTAATTAATTCTAATTTAGCAGTTAATAATCCAGTTTGTTCTATTAAATCTAAAGCTAATTTAGATCCCTCAATAATTAATTGTGTTTTTTCGTCTAAGTCATCCCCAATAACAGTCAAATCATCATTAGCATTTAATTGTGCTTCTAAAATATCATTTTTTAATAATTCAATATCATTTAATTCATCTAATGCTAATTCTAAATATTGTTTTGATTCATAATGGCCAGAGGATGCAAAATCAAGTGAATCTATTGAAGCACTTTTTAATGCCAAATCTAAGTATTCTAAAATACTAATCATTTTATCACTAATTTCTTTTAATTTTTCATTAACTATTACAGAATTTTCTAGTGCACTTTGCGCATCCATTGTCTGGGAATTTTTTGACAATGAGTCTATTTGTTGATATAAAGAATACAAATCTCTAGCAGAATTCAAAACTTGTAATCCTTCAGAATATAATAAAAAAGAAGTCGATGTTGCTTCATTCATTGCAGTTGAAGCGGTTGTCATTCCAGCACTCGCTTTAATACAACTTGATTGAATACTTGTGCTAGTTGTTTGAACTGATGTGGCAGCAGTGCTAACACTTGTTTTTAAAACTAAATAATCGCCATATAAAGAAGTTAGTGAAGTTACTAATCCTGCCATTTGACTTGCTAATTGTATATCAGAATTTTGATTTACTTTTGCTAATTCATCATTAACTTTAGTTAATTCTTCTAAAGCTTTATCTGAATTCTCGATTAATTCATTAAGTGGCTCGCTTAAATTTTTTCCCCATAAATATGTGAGTTTTATTTTAGCATTTTCTTCAACTGCAATATAATAAGCAGTAGTACTAACATTAGAAAGAAGTGGGAGTATTGAATAAAAAGAACTTTCATAAAATCCTCGCCCGGAATATTTTTCTTTATTATTTAATAAATCATTAATCCATTCTTTTGAATCAGAAAAAGAACCCGTAATAGGATAAGCATTACTAGAATTACTTTGAGGATTTATTCCTAAAGAACTCTCATATAAATTACAAATACTGGTATCAATAGTAACATCTTGTGAAAGAGAATTATTTTTTATTCTAACAGAATCATTTGAACCCATTAAAGAAACAGAAAATTCTGTTGGAAAAACTAATTCATTAGTTGGTTTTACAAAAATTTCTTTTTCGCTAAGAAAAACTTTATCCATTCCAGGTAATTGTGCGTGAACACTCACACCATACAATCCAGAGATTTCATTACGAGTAATATTAATTGTTTTTGTAGGAGAAGATTCACTTAAAAAAAAAGCATTATCGCTCAAATTAATACTACCTTGGGCTCCTCCAGAACAACCAGCATCATTATTACATAATAAAAAATTAATTTTTTGAGCAGAACAGTTTCTAGCATCAATCATTATTGACGCAGAATCAGAATCATTTTCAATAACAGAATCCAGTGTTTTTATACTAACACATTGTTCTAAATCAGTATTATTTACTAAGAAATCTATTTTTTGTACAGATCCTTCAAAATAAAACGAAACAGAAAAGTCTGAAACTTTTCCAAGTGCATTAGAATTAGGAACATAATAAATTATCGCATCATACTGGCCTGAATTTGGAGCAGAATATATTTTTAGATTATCTGGAATTAGAATTGAACCTTGATTATTAGAAAATATTATTTCAACATTACCTAAAACTTCGCTCTTCCAATTAACGCTAGCAAATAAATCTTGGTAAGAATCACAATTAATTTTAATTTTAATTGGTGTTTCAAGTAATCCTTTTTGAATTGAAGCTGAAACATTTGACTTATTAACGAGTAAACATCCTTCGCCTGAAAATTCACTAAAATTCACTATGTATGGAATTTCTAAAGTTAATACTTGGGACTCATCATCAGAAGTAAAAGTTACTTGTAAAATAAATTCATATTCTTGGCCTTCTATGAAATCAAGCCCTAGTTCGTTACTTAAATCAGTAAAATCTATTGTAAAAGATAGTGTACCATCTGGATTGATAATAATATATTCGCTAGGGATATCAACTAATCTTAAACCATCGCCAGTAGTGATAACTACGCGAGGATTATCTAATTTTAATCCATCAGAATTACCTAAAGATAAAATGACTCTCCCTCTTTCATTAGGATTAACTGTATCAATAATGGTTCTACCACTAGATGCAAAAGTTTCAACTAATTCACCATTAACACTTAAGCTACCGCTAAATGCAATATCGTCATTATTAGAAGAAATTTTTAATTTTTTATCTGGATTTTGAGGTAAAGAAAAAAATAAGAAAAAAATAATTATTAAAATTATTATTGCTAAAACAATAATTAATTTCTTAGTGTTTGGATTATCTAAAATAGAACTAAAAATACTTTTATTAGACTCTTCTTTTTCTTTAAAATCATAATAACTTTCAACATCCATTTTTTATCACAAACAAAAATATTTTATAATTTAAACAAATATTTTTTATAATTCAATCAACTATTTTTTTAACTTGAATAAAAAAAATTATTTTTAAATCTAACTAATAAAATAAATGTTTTTAGTATTTATTATACTTTACATTAAAGAATTAGTAAATTTTTTAAAACTTAATTTAAATTTTTAATAATTAATTTAAATTTTTGAAATGTAGTTTAAAATTAAGTTTAATTTTTTTAAAAGATGACTAATTAGGGAAATGTATTATTTTTTCTTTTTTAAGATATTAATTATTTTTGTCACTTTGCTTGTTTTATCTTTTTTGCTTGGGGCCCTTGATTTTTTTATTTGAGTTTTTTTATTATTAGTTTTCATATAATTCACTTTTTTAATTTGGTTGGCGACTGGACTCGGTGAGAAAGCTGCATGAAAAGTGTTAAATCAAACTTAACTTATCAACACTAATCTAATGGTATCTTTCTCATGCTAAGAGGAAGCTTTGTCAGTTACAAGTTTTAGGCGAAGAGTTATAGTCCAGACTTCGCTTCAATGGTTAAATAACTGATAGAGGCTGTCTTTGACATATCCTTTCCAGGACAACCGAAATGTCCCGCCAACCAATTAACCATATTATGTAGATACTATTATTAATAGTTTTGCTTTTAGTTAATCAAACCTTTGTACTGATAATAATTAGAAAAATAATTTAAATTTTTTTTATTGATTGTTGTTTGTAAAAAAAGTTTTTTTAAAAGCCTCTAGAGGGATTCGAACCCCCGACCCGCGGTTTACAAAACCGCTGCTCTACCCCTGAGCCATAGAGGCACTTAAAATTGTTTTTAACAATTCTTAATGCATAACTAATTTGCTGTTAATTACTTTTTAAAAACTTCCTTTTTTAAATTAATCATATGGGTTTATCTCCAAAAGAAGAAAGTGTTATTTGTCTTAATTGTGGTGAGTGTTGTAAAAAATATTCTATTACTATTCTTCCCAAGGAATCTAAAAAAATATCTAAATTTTTAAAAATTTCTAATAAAAAATTTTTACAAGAAAAATGTGAATTATTCGTAAAAATTTATCCAAAATCCACTCCTGGACTATTAACTTGTACTACATGTTTCTTTCCAAAAAAGATTGGTTTAATGATAGATTCTATTCTTTCCTATCCTCCACACGGTTTTTTTGTTGTTCCACAAATAATATTAAAAAGAATTGATGGGAATTGTGAATTTTTGTTACAGGGTAATAAATGTAAGATTTATTCTAAACGGCCTTTTCCATGTAAAGTATTTCCTTTTATGGTTGTTCCTGGATATGAAGAACAATATCCTTTTTGTGAGTTATTTAAAAAATCAGGGAAAGATAATGTGAAAAAATCTAGATTATTTTCAAAAAAAATAACAGAATATTTTAAAACCGTTGATAAAATTGGATTTGAAAAAACTTGGAAGTATTTTCCTAATAATGGAAAATTATTTCTTAGTGATGAACTTATTGGGGAAATAAGCTTTAAACAATTAAAAACAATGCTAAATCATAAGGTAAAAAAATAATTTTTCTTTTTTTAAAGATTATTTTATTAATTTTATTCAAACAAGATTTTTATTGGGTTTATTCAAACAAGAATATTATTTTTTTTGATTCAACATACATTCTTTCAATAGGATTATTAGCTATTAATTTTTTTTGTTTCTCAAAATATTCTTTACCTAATGAATCAATAGTTTGATTAAATATTATTTTTTCATTTTGTGTAAAATCCATTAAGTCTTTTGAAGATATTAATTCTAATGTTGAATACTTTCTATTATTTGCAATTTGGATTGTTAAATCATAATCTAATTCACCAAAATCAAAGGAAAATTCTTCATTTAAACTTATTATTTTATCCATGAATACGCCAAGACTAGCTGTTTTTAATAAAACATTTTCTTTGGAATAAAATAATTCATTATTCTTTTCTTTTAACCATTTCATGTCATCAATTATTGATTCTAAATATGCTTTTTCTAAAGGATCAATTTCAGTTGGCATAGCATCAGTTATCAGTTCTGCTTCAGCTTGCGTTATGTAGTAATCTAAATAGTAATTCATTTCTTCGCTAATTGCTTTGGCATAAAAAATATCTTGTGAATCAGTGGTTTGTAAATTTAAAGATAATAAAAATGCTGCTGTTATAATGATAAAAAATATTATTGTAATTGTCAAACCCTTATTTTTTTTAAAATAATCAATTGAGAAAAAATTAGTTTTTTCTTCTAAAGATTCTAAATTTTTTTTATTAGTATTAATTATTTTGTTATTTGTTTGTATTATTTTTTTAAGTGTTTTATTTTTTGGTTTCATAGTTTTTTTAGTTGTTTTTATTTTATTAGTTTTAACTATTTTTTTGTTATTATCTTTAACCATACTAAAAATAAATTAAAAATATTTAAAACACATTGCTTTGATTAAATTTTTTTAAACGTGTTTTATAAAATTCGGTTTTTTAAAATTATGAACTGTTTATTTTTTAATTCACGTTTTCCCAATAATTTGTTTTATCATTTATTTTTTTTAATATATCAAATATTACTATTATTGTAATTGAAATTAATATTATTATAAAAATAACTATTGGTTTTATTGGAGAAATTTCAAATAAATTGTTAATTGGAGTGAAAATAATAATCATCGATGTTAAAAAAACTAGTATTGAAGTATAAAACAAATTCTTGTTTACTAGTAAGGATCTTGTCAAAGTTGGTTTTTGAAATGATCTAAAATTAAACGCGTTTGTTATTCCAAACATTACCATTGTTAAAAAAACAATTGTTCTAGATTCAACTAAACTAAAACCAAAAATAGTATAACTAGCATAAAATGTTAGCAAAGTAAAAAATGTTATTGTAGTTCCTGCTATTATAATTAAAGTTACTAGTTTTTTAGTAATAATTTTTGAATTTCTTCTAGGCGGTATAGTCATAGTATTTTTTGAATGCGGGTTAAACGCCAAAGTGATTGCTAGTATTTCATCAGAAAATAAATTCATGAACAATATTTGTAGTGCGATTAGTGGTAAGGGCATGCCTAGTAATATTGCAAATAATATTATGCTTACTTGTGCAAAGTTTGCCGATATTTGATAACTAGAAAATTTTTGAATATTTTTAAAAATAGATCTACCTTCTTTTATAGCATCTACTATAGAAGCAAAATTATCATCCTTTAGTATCATGTCGGCTACAGATCTTGAAACATCAGTTCCACTTATTCCCATGGCCACTCCAATATGCGCTTCTTTTAATGAAGGCGCATCGTTTACTCCGTCCCCAGTCATTGTAACAATTTCATTATTTGCTTTTAATGCTCTTACAATTCTTAACTTGTGCTCTGGTTTTACTCGTGCAAAAATATTTATTTCATCAACAATTCTTGTTAACTCGTCATCAGTAATATGATCTAATTCGTTTCCTTCAAGTATTCTAGTATGTTTTAATCCAATTTGTTTTGCGATGGATATTGCGGTTTCTTTGTTGTCCCCAGTAATCATTTTAACTTTTATTCCAGCCGCATAACATTCTATAATAGATTGTTTTACTTCTTCTCGTGGAGGGTCTTCCATTGCAATAAAACCTAGAAAAATTAATTCATCTTCAGAAATAATTTTTGAATTATTTTTTTTATAAGCCATTCCAATTGTTCTAAGTGATTTTGAAGCAATTTTTTTATTTTCGTCTAATATCTTATTTTTTTCTTTTTCTGTTAATTTAATTATTTTCCCATTTTTTTGTATAAAATCACATTTGGGTAACAAGAATTCAAGGGCCCCCTTAGCGTATACAAATCTATCTAAATTTTCTTTATACAAACTACTCATTATTTTTCGCTCAGAACTAAAAGGAATTTCTTGTTCGCGAGTATTATCAAAATCTTCTCTAAATATTCTTGCTTTTCCTGCCAAAATCATTATTGCTGCTTCAGTGGGACTACCAATAACAGAATATTCTTTACCATTATTTTTTTTCTCTATAATTGATTCATTACAAAGAACACCTGTTTTTAATAATAAAAATAATTCTTTATCTTCTAGTGGATCAATTTTTTTATTTTTATAAAAAAAATCTCCTGTTGTTTCAAACCCTGTCCCAGTAACATTAATTTCTTTATTATTAACAAAAATATTTCTAACAGTCATCTCGCCTTTTGTGATAGTTCCTGTTTTATCTGTACAAATAACAGTTGTTTCTCCAAGAGTTTCAATTATTGACATTCTATTAATAATGGCATTTTTTTTAGCCATTCTATGTGCGCCAAGAGAAAGAGTAGTAGTTAACACTACTGGAAAACCTTCGGGAAAAGAAGATACTGCTACTGCAATAACTATAATTAATATTTCAGTAATAAGTTCTGCGGTAATTGTTTCTGCTCTAAGTAGCATTATAATTCCAATTAATACTGAAACACCTAATCCTATTATGGCCATGTTTTTTGTTAAAACTCCAACTTTTTTTTGTAAAGGCATTTCTTTTTCAATATTAGAAATTAGGTTAGCAATTTTTCCAAATTTAGTGTTCATTCCAGTATGAATTGTTCTAGCAACACATTTTCCACTAACAATCATTGTGCCCATAAATAATTTGTTTTCATCTTTCACTTCTTTTTTACAAACAAATTTTTTTACTTCAGTTGATTCTCCAGTTAGAATTGATTCATTAACTCTTAATTCATATTCTTCTAATATTTCACAATCAGCAGGAACCTTTTCACCAGTTCGTAGAATAAGAATATCGCCTGGAACAATTTCACTAGTATTAACTTCTATTTCTTGTCCATTTCGAATTACTATTGAAATATGCATTAACATTTTTTTCAAAGCTTTTATTGCTTGATCAGCTCTATACTCTTGTAAGAATCCTGTTCCTACAACCATTATTATTACTCCGATTAAAACAAAAGCAGTAATAATTTTTCCAACAAAAAAAGATAGCAGGGTAGCAAAAACTAGTAGATAAATAATAAAATTATTTTTTACTTGTCTTAATAATATTCCAAACGCGCTTATTTTTGATTTTTCATTTAATTCATTAGGCCCGTATTTTTCTAAAAGTTCTTTTGCTTGAATGCTTGTTAATCCAATAAACTTTTTATGCATATTAGAATAAGTGTAGATTGCCTATTAATTGTTTTTGTTTTAATTAGTTTAAAAAATATGTTTTATTAAAAAAATTTATACTTGTTTTTTTGATTAAAAGAAAATCCAAAAGTATTTGGATCCGTTTATTTTTTTAAAACCAGTTTTTCTTGCACTAGAATAATATTGACTTCTAATACTATCTGTTTCTGTTCTAATCGCACCACTTTTAACAAGATGTCTTGTTGTTAAATCCACATTAAATTCTGGTCTAAGTAAAGCAATAGAATTACAACCCTTTCTTTTAGCATGTTCTGTTAATTCTCTTAACATAAATATTTGCCAATTATTAGTTATAGCAGTATTTGCATTTTTTACAATATTTGTGGTGTTAATATATTTTTTTTTAGACGGGCCTTGTAAATTAGTAATAGCACAAACGCCTATTCCTTTTGTTATATCAATTGGAAATTTAATATTTGGTTCAATATTTTTTGTTAGAGTAAAACTAGCTTTGAATAATTTGCTTTTTTGTTTAATCCTAATTTTTTTACCAATTTTATTTAATTTTTTTCCTTCACCAAAAAGTTTTTTCTCAATAGAATCTAATCCTCTACTAGCAGTGGATTCTAGAGTTAATATTAATCCGCCATTAAGAGAACCTTTTCGTAAATTAGTTTCAAATTCACCAAATTTTTTTTTCTCAAAATTATGAACAAATTTTTTATAATCTTTTAAATTAGATTGAGCGTGAATATCATATGTTTTATGCCTTTCTTTCATTTTTGGCCAAATTCGTATAGTTCTTCTTGATAATAATTCGGTTCTTAGTAGTTTAATTTGCTTAATAGAATTTTGTTTAAGTAGTTTTTGTTTGATTGGATTTTTTTTAGTTGGGTTAGCCATGTTAATAGTTATTATTTAGTTTTATTTAATCATTTGTTTTTTGGATTGTTTTTTTTGTTTCTCTTGCAATCATTAATTCTTCATTAGTTGGTATAACTACTATTTTTACTTTAGAACTATCTGTGCTAATAATTCTTTCTTTTCCATGTAAAACATTTTTTTCTTTATCAATTTCTATTCCAAAGAAACTCGTGTTCTCACAAATCATTTCACGTATTTCAGAAAAATTTTCGCCTAATCCAGCTGTAAAAACAAGAACATCTATTCCATTCATTATGGATATGAAAGCACCAAGATATTCTTTTATCCTATAAGAAAATTTTTCAAGAGCAAATAATGCTTGCTTGTTATTATTTTCCCAAGCTTCTCTTTTTATTTCTCTACAATCACTACTAACCTTGCTTAATCCAAGTAAACCAGATTTTGTGTTTAAAATATTTTCTATTTCGCTAATCGTTAAATTTTCTTTTTTCATTAAAAAAGGAATTATTGAAGGATCAATATCTCCACTTCGTGTACCCATCATGATTCCAGCTAATGGAGTAAAACCCATTGTAGTATTAACACACTTTCCATTTTGGATTGCTGATAATGAAGCTCCGTTGCCTAAATGACAAGTAATCATTTTTAATTTAGTAATGTCTTTTCCAATTAATTCTGCTGCTTTTTTTGAAACATATTCATGAGATGTTCCGTGAAAACCATATTTTCTTAAATGATATTTTTCATAATACTCGTAAGGTACGGGGTAAATAAAAGCTTTTTTTGGCATTGTTTGATGAAATGCTGTATCAAAAACTGCAACCATTTTTTTGTCAAAAATTTTTTTACAAGCATTAATTCCAATTAAATGCGCTGGATTATGCAGTGGTGCTAAATCACAACAATTTTGTATTCCTAAAATAACTGTATCATTAATTATAACACTATTTTTAAAAAATTCTCCGCCATGAACTATTCGGTGACCAATTGCATCAACATCATTAATAGAATTAATAACATTATTTTGGATTAAATCATCTATTATTTTATTTAATGCGATTTCATGATTTATTATTTTTAATTCTTTTTTTACTTTATTAGAATCTTTTTTTTCAAAAGAATATTTTGCGTTATTTCCAATTTCTTCAATACTTGCTTTTGCAAGACAAACTTCTTGTTCAATTTCTATTAATTGGCATTTCAAAGAAGAACTACCACAATTAACAACGAGTATTTTCATAAATAAAAAAGCAAACAAAGACTTTTTATTACTGGCTATTAAAATTAATTATTTTTTGATATATTGTATGTTTTTTTATTAAAATTAATTATTTTTAATGTTTTTTTTATGTTTTTGGATAATTTTATATACTTTGATATTATATTTTTAATATGATTAAAAAGAATTTGCCAAAAAAACCAATTGCAAAAAAAGTTGCATTAAAGAAAATTGCTGAAAAGAAAATTATTGCAAAAAAGGTTATTGCGAAAAAGATTGTTACAAAAAAAGTTGTTTCACAAAAAGCAGTTCAATTAAAATTAGTTAATAATTTTTTAGCACTTGTTAAATCTCCTAAAAGAATGCGTGCGGGTGAATGGAAAAAATTAAAATATTCTAATTTTAAAGAAAAAAATATTTCTTTTACATTTTTAACAAAATTTTTGAGTGCTGAAAAATTGCATGTTATTGGTGCGCCTACTAATCTAATAATTCAACATTTTGGTGTAGAAAATTTAAAATCTGGATTAAAAAGTAATCCTCATTCTCCAATAATTCCTTTCAAGGAAATGCGTAAAGCTGGGGTAAGCGCAAAAGAATTATCAAAATTACATGTGCAACCAGGGGCATTATTAACTGCAGGTTATTCTAGGGCCGAAATAGTTAGTACGGGGGCAATTAGTAAAGCGAATCTTGATTCCATGGCTAATAGAATTAATGCTAGCACTTTAAAATTTCATAAGAGTTCAAAAAAACCTACTTTAATTTAATAATTTTGTTTAATATTAAAAATAGTGGATATGTGGTACCTAAAATAATAATACCCCGACCG
>JAQVNZ010000039.1 GCA_028702895.1 Candidatus Iainarchaeum sp.
CATATTCTTCGGGATTAGTTAGTGGTCGAATGGGGGGGGTTTGATTGGATATATGGCTAACAATAGTGTTGTTTTAAATTCGTATTCGACAAGCAGTGTGATTTTTGGTGGGAGTTATAGTTGGGATAATGGTGGGCTTGTAGGAACAGGGTCAAGCTCGACAATAAATAACTCTTATTCAACTGGTTCTGTTACTGGGGATGAATATGTTGGAGGATTAATTGGTGAATCTGATTCAACTATTAATAATTCTTTTTCATTATCAAAAGTTAACGGGAATAAATTTGTTAACGGTTTAATTGGAAACAGTGGGTGGAATATGATTAATAATCTTTTTTGGGATATTAATTTTTCAGGTAAAAGTAATTGTCATAATGATGGAAATACTGGTTGTAATTCAACTAATAATAATATTAGTGCTTATTATGGTGATAGTGGTTTAACGAAACTTGGTAATGATGGAAATTGGATTGCTCGCGAAAATAATTTTCCTATTCTTTCATGGCAAGTAGATTAATTTTAAAAATAATTCGTTTTAAAAAAACACAATTAATTATGTATACATCGGTGTTCCTTTTAATATTTCTGGTTCGTCATCAGCTTTTTTTTGCGTTTGAAGTGTCTTTAAGTGTTGTGTTATAGCCTCTTCTAATATTTTAGCTTCTTTTAATAATGGTTTAACATCAATACTAACATTAATTATTTTACAAAATGCTTTAACAATTTCTGCCGCAGCATAATAATCAGCATTATTTCTAGCATTTCCAATTAAACAATAAGCTACAATATTATTATCTTTTAAATACAACATCATCATTGCTGTTACGCCTGATGTAACCCCATTTTCAATTAATTCAAGATTATGTTTTTTTATTATCTTCTTAGAATTCTCATCACTAGCAAAAGCGTATACGCTATTACCTGTTAAAGATTTTATTCCCGATGTTGCAATAACTTGTTTTATTTTTTTTAATTTAATCCATTCTACAATCTCTTTAGCCATTATTCCAGCAATATTATTTGGAATAATTTGTTCTGCTAAAAGTATAACTGTCTTATATTTTTTACTAGCATAAATTCTAACTGGGTGCATTGGAACACCATTAGTAATTCTTATTATTGGAGAAAATAATACTGAGTCAACGTGACCAATTGTTTCAAAACCAAGTCTTTCTGATAAATATCTTGCCCCAATAGTTCCAGCTAATCCAACATCTGGGAACCCTTCTATTAGAGTAAAACCACTTAAATTCATTTTAGTTTTTTCAACGAAATCAAAATATTTTTTATCATTATTCTTATTCATATTCTCACCATTTTTTCTTTTCAATAATTTATAGTTTTTGGTTATTAATAAACTTAACCCATTGTTTGTGCTAGAAAAAAACAGATTAATGCGATTGGTACAATTAATATTGCATAAACCCAAAACTGTTTTTTATTCCCTTCTTGCAATGCTAAGAAAAAACTACTTATTAACGCAAATTGAATAACATAAATTGTTGTTCCAAGTACTGCATAAGAGAATATTTCTTGTCTTTCTATATTGCTTAAACCAATTTCAAATCCTTCACTAAAACCAAAATTAAACCCTGTTACTAAACCAATTATTATTCCTAGTAAACTAGGGACTATTAGAGCAGAGGATAATAATAAAGTATATTTTGTTACGAGCATTACTGCTTGTTGTTCTTTAAAAATAGCATTATTCTCCATTAAATCTTCAGCAGTTTCCTTTAAGATACTAGACATTTCTGTTCCACTTTCGTAACATTGTAAAAAAATACCTATTATTCTATTAAAAATTCGGCTATTATTAAGTTCTTTCATCCTATTAAGCGCATCACTAATGCTTGAACCATTTTTTATTTCAATATCTGCACGCATAAAATCCTTTTTTAATAAAGGTAATTCTATTTCACTCATTTTTTCAATATTTTTTATTAAAGAATTTTCATCACAAAAAACACTTGCTTCTAATAAAAATTCTGGAAACAAAAGCTCTTTTTTCTTCTTTCGCTTTTCAAAAAAAATGTCTTGCCACAAATAATTTACTATTAATGGTAAAAAAAATAATAATATTGAAATAATAATTGTTTTATTTATTTCAAATCCAATATAAATTAGAATTATCATTGAACAAATTGTTGTAATCAATCCTTCTATAACACTAATAAAAATAAATTTATCTATTTTACTAAACTTAGATTCGTTTACAATTAATTTGTTTTCAAATCCTTTCATTTTTTTTATTCCAAAAATCATTTCAAAAATATTTTTAAATAATATTATTGCATCCACGTTTTCACTTCCTCAAAAATAATGGTGTTTTTGAATTAATTGTTATTAAAACAAGTAAATCAATTGATGGGAATACTATTACTAGTATTAAAAAAATTTGTATTGCGCTAAATTGTATTTGCATAAAATAACTTCCAATAATAATAAAACTAGCGAACATTGCTGGAACAATTGCTGATACTGCAATAAAAACTAGTGCGAACACAACTAGTTTTCCACCAAATTCTTTGCTCTCAATTCTTTGTCTTAGAAATAGTTCGTCTGAAAATTTTTTTAAACCAAAAATATCGTTTCCGTGTTGGTATATATTATACAAATTACTATTAGTTCGTTTAATACTCAAAGAATTAAATTTATTATTCATTAGAGTTAATGCTTCTCTAAAAGATAATCCATTATCAATTAAATCAATTATTTTAGCATATTCTTTTGAAGCAAGATCAGTAGATTCTGTTTCTAGCGAACATTTTTTTATAGCACTTAACAAATCTTTTCCGACTCTTAATTCTATTATAAGATTTGTTAAAAAAAATGATAAATCATTTTCTAGTTTTTTAGTATATTTTTTGTGTTTTATTATGGGAATATTAATTGAAATTAAAAAAATGATTATAAAAAAAATTAGAGTTATCCCAAAACTTAATAAAATATTATATAAGTATAACCAAGCAAAGAGTAATACAAAAAGTGATATTATTATACTATAATTTAAACACTTTTTTTTATAATTTTCATATTCTTTTTCTCGCAAATTAGCTTTTTTTAAAGTATTTTCTTTTAAAATAGATTTTTTTGAAAGTGATTTTAATTTTTCTTCAATATTTGTTTCATTTTTTTTATGACTTGTTTTTGTTTCGTTAGTATTTTTATTTAATTCTATTTTTTTTATAATATCTTTATTTTCTTTAATATTTTTATCTATTTCATTTTCTTTAAAAATATTTTTTGTTAGTATGCTCGTTTTTAGAATACTATTTTTAATTTTTTTTATATTCATGTTATTTCTCCACACGATAATTCAAAAAATTCTTTGAAAGAAACGCTTTCATTAATTTTTTCTAGGATAAGTTCTTTTTCTTTTAATAATTTTAAATATTCTTTTTCATTACAACAAAAAGTTTGTTTTATTTTTTCATTAAGTCTCTTTGATTCGTTTACTTTTACTAGTTTTCCAGTTAAATGATTTAATTCAAATAACGTGTTTAGTGTTATTTGTTCACTATTTTCTATTTCACAAATTTCTACTATTTTTCTTTCTTCTCGTCTAATATTATTCTTATTATTAATTCGAGTAATTCTTTTTTGTACTAATATAATATCCAGTGTTTTTAGAGAATTTTTTTCTATTCCAAAAGTACTTAATCTTTCAATTGCTTCTCTTGCACTCTCTGCATGAAATGTAGCATAACTTCCTCTTGCTTGTCCTGCTAGCATTGTGTTAACAAATGCTTTTGCTTCATCTTTACTACGTATTTCTCCTACTATGACTCTGTCTGGTCTCATTCTAAAAGTATTTTCAATTAATTTATCCAAACCAATTTTTAGGTGTTCGGCCGTATTTAATTTTACTATATGTTCTTGTGGTAAAACAATTTCTGGTGTTTCTTCTACTACTATAATTCGTTCATCTTTTGGTAGAAAACAAAACAAAGCATTTAATGTAGTAGTTTTTCCTGAACCAGTATTTCCACAAACTAGTATTGAGGAGGATGTTTGCATTACTAACCATAAAAATGCCATTGCTTTTTCATTAATCGTATCAAAATTAATAATGTTTTTTGGAGTTAGTGGATTTTCTTTAAATTTTCTAATAGTAGCATTTATTCCAGTAAAAGCAATTGGGTCCATGGACGCATTAAGTCTAGAACCATTACTAAGAGTAGCATTTAGAATTGGATTATTATAACTTAATTGTCGCCCTAAGGGAGAAGCGATTTTGTTTATAATTGTTTTAATTTTTTCATCTGAATTAAAATAAATATTACTAGTTAGCCAACCAAAAACATTATGGTATAACATTATTGGTTTATTTTTTCCATTTATTACTATTTCTTCAAAATCTGGGTCTTTTAGGATAGGTTCTAGAATACTATTTCCTAGTGTTTCCCATTCTAGTACTAAGGATATTTTTTCTCTTTGATCTTTTCTTAATAGAATAAAGTTTTCCAAACAAAAATTTTTTATTAAAAAATAGATGTCTGTTTTGTTTTTAATATGGTTTTTAGTTTCTTTTAATTCTTTTAAAATATCAGTAAACATTTTTTTTTCTTTATCATTAAAAAAAGGGTATTCTAGGATAAAGAATTTTTTATCTTGTTTTTTTACAATTTCTCCGCTTAGGCCTTTACTAATTTTTTTAGAATATTCTATTTCTGTTATAATAAAACCTATTTCGTTCATTTCAAAATAACTAATTGTTTTGCGTTTTAAAACTAAACTAATATTTAGACAATCAACGAACTATTTTATTGTGTTTTTTAAAGTGGTTAAATTTTCGAACAGTTAGGACTTATATAGTACTTATTATAACAGATGTTTGGGTTATCACCCCGATTTCTAAGAATAAGTAATTTATAAGTTAAGGCAAGAAAAAGGCAAAGGAGGAAAGAAAGCAAAATCTTTACCCGCTTTCTTTCTTCTAAAATATTTAATTAACATAAATTAAATTATAATTAAATAATATAAAATATAATTAAATAAGTTGGATTAAACTATAATTAATTTTGTTTTAAAAATTAGTTGTTTTGCCAAGAAAGAATTGGGAAGTTGTTATCTTGAGCAATCCAGTTGCCACCAACACCCCAAGTCCAAGAACTCAAAGGAGCATTAGTTGAAAAATAATAATAAGACGGGTCACCTGTTGTAGTTGAGAAACAACCATTTGATCCTCCAGAGTAACAATTATTTTGACTGCTTAATACAGTATCCCAATAAACATTAGTATTTGTTACAGTATAATTCATAAACCCTTCTATTCCGCCAAAAAAACCTTCTGTTGCATTAACAGTTCCAACATTAAATGAATTATTTAAATTTGTATATGACCTTCCTATTAGTCCACCTGTACCTAGTGTTGAAGTTGCTGTTATGCTACCAATATTATATACATTATTAATTACCCCGTTTTCTGCTTGTCCAACTATCCCTCCAACTCTTGTTGTCCCATTTACATTCCCTAAATTATATACATTATTGATTTTTTGGGACATGCACCAACCAGTTATCCCTCCAACTTCATCTAATCCAGTAATATTTCCAGTATTATAAGAATTATTTATTATTGTTCCAGGAGTACCTATATTTGCGCCGCCATTTATTCCTCCTGTTTGATTTTTTCCAGTAACTATTCCAGTATTATATGTATTAGTTATTGTTCCATCATAAGTATATCCTATTACTCCTCCAGTGGAAGATTGTCCATTCACATCTCCTGTGTTATGCACATTAAAAAATATCCCTTTTTTTAATTCCCCACTCACTCCACCAACATACCAGTTTCCATTAATATCGCCAGTATTGTAAACATTTTGTGTAAGAGTTGGTTCATATGAATATCCAGTTATCCCACCAACATGATTATACCCACCCGATATGTTTGCTGTATTATAAGAATCAATTATTTGCCCACTCATAAAATAACCAATTAATCCACCAACGTGTTCACCAATCCCACTTAATTTTCCGGTAGTATAAGAATTATTTATTTGTCCGGAACGTAAATAACCGCTTATTCCTCCGACATAGTTATTTCCTGTAATATTGTAATCTAATAATCCAAGATATGAAACCGTTCCTAAATATAAATTTCCGATTAAACCAACATAATTTTGGTCGAATCTGTTAATATACAAGTTTTTTATTTTGTTATTGTTTCCATTTAAACTTCCTTTAAATTTATTAGTGCTATTTCCAATTGGTTCCCATCCTTCGCCATTGTTCCATATGCTTGTGTTGCTTGCGTCTATGTCGTTTTGTAAAATATAATTTCCATCTAGTTTTTCTCTTATTCTGTTTAAGTCAGAAAGAGTGCAGATTGGTATTGGATTGGTTTCAAAGATAATACAATCTTCTATTTCTGTTGGTGCTGTTTCACATTCACCTATGTAGTTTATGTCTGTTCCTGCTTGTGTGGCGTGGCAAGTATTTTGGTATGTGTTTCCGTCCATCCCGCAAACTTCAATAATTTCTAAAAGAGAACAATCTGTTGGTGTGGGGGTGATTGGTGGTTTTTCTGGTTCTGGGTTTTCTTCACAGTTTACTATTATGGATTGTTTGATTTTTTTTTCTAAACCGTATTTTGTTTTATAAGTTATTTGAAATTCACAGGTTTTTGTTTTTTGATTTGGTCCGCATTCGCAAGTGTGAGTTAATTGTATTATTTCATTATTTCCTGAGTAAATTTGTTTATTGTTGTAATCGTTTAATTCGCCATCATCAACTATTATTCTTGTTAGAGTTATTGTTTCGCCTGTGTTGTTTTTAAAATTTAATAATCCTTTATTGTCGGTGGTATTAGTGATTGCA
>JAQVNZ010000040.1 GCA_028702895.1 Candidatus Iainarchaeum sp.
TTTTATTTTGCAGCATTATATGATGCGTTTTTTGCAGAATCATTTTTTTCTTCTGAAGTAAAACGCGCTGATATTAATGATTTAGAAAAAGAAATAAATGCTATTTCAGAAAATGTTAATTTTAATTCATTGTGGGCTAACTTGTTTTTTGATCATTCTGGTTTTTATGCTAAAAATGCTGTTTTTGAAAGAGAACTCAATCGTACTAATGCTAGTGATTCGTTAATGATTACTTCTTTTGATTTATTAATATTGTCAAAAAAAATTGAAGATGCTAGATTTGAAGTAATTAATTATCTTAATAATACTAAATTTGATGGTTATGTTAGTGAAGATATTGTTGATTCTGGATTAGGATCTAAAATTGAAATAACTTATGTTCAAAAACCAAATGTAGGTATTTATATTTCTCTATTATTGCTTTGTGTTCTTATTTTATTATTAGTTTTTGTTGTGATTGGAGTAAAATCTAGTCGAAATAGAGGTTTACGTTCAATTTCTCGTGCTGAAAAAATTGATTTTTTGTTAAATAGGTTAGATAAGGCTCTTTCTCAAAAAAAGATTAGTGACGCAGAATATTTTTTCTTGAAAAAAAATTATGATTCTGAATATAGTGCATTAAAAGATTTTAGAGAAGAGCGTTCAATAATTACTTTGAATCTGGATGAATCTAAATCAAAATTAAATGCTTTACAAAAAGGATTAAAGGATTTAAAAAAACATTATTCTGCTGGTTTAATAATTCCTGAAGATTATGCTAAAAATTTGGCCGATGTTAATTTACAAATAATTGATATAAAAAATCAAATTCGTATTTTTGAAGAAAAATTATATGCTTCAAGACGAAATAATTTTTCTAGAAGATTTCCAAAAAATAATTCTAATTTTGATAAAAAAAAAGATTCTAATTTAGGTAAGAAAAATGATTCGGAGTTTAATGTTAAAGGTACAAGTTCTAAAACTAATAAATTAAGTTATTCTGAATTTGATGTTTTGGGTACTGGAGAAAAAGAAAAAGACGAAAAATTAATTGAAGAAAAAGAAAAAATTGCAAGAAGAAAATTGTTAAAAAAGTTTAAGAAAAATAAAAAAGTATGATTGATTTTTTTATTTTAAATTTTTTTTATATTATATATTAATGTGTCTTTTTTATATTTTTTTTATCGTGTGATAAATTATAATTAGTTTTTTTGTTTATTTAATAAAATTTAATTTTTATTCATTATCGTTTATTGTTTTTTATCATCATTTGTTGGTTCTTCATCATTTGAGTTTAATTCTCGAGTATTATTTTTTGTTATTTCTTCATTTTCATTTATTGGTTTATTATTATCGTTTTGATTATTTTTTAATTTTAATCCTATTACTGAACTTTGATCTTTGTTTAATGCAACCCCAACTATTTGTGTTGCTTTTTTTGTTATAGTATCATTGTGTGTTATGGCAATGAATTGACTATTTTTTGCAATCATTTCAATTAAGCTACCCATTTTCATTGAGTTTTCTTTATCTAATGCTGCATCAGCTTCATCAAATGCATAAAATGGTGCGGGAGAGTATAATTGTATTGCAAACATGAATGCTAGGGCTGTTAGTGTTTTTTCTCCACCACTCATGGAATCAATATTTTGTAATTTGCCACCTTTTGGTTTTGCATCAATTATTAATCCGCTTTCTAATGGATTAGTAGGATTAGTTAAATCAAGTACCCCTTCTCCATTAAAAAATTTTGAAAACATTTCTTGAAAATTTTTATTAACCTCGTTAAAACAATCCATGAAAACGTTTGTTCTTTTCACATCAATTTTATCAATCATATCAAGCACACAAAGTCTTTCAGTTTCAAGTTTACTTGACTTTTCTTGCATTTCATCAACTTCTTTTTTTAATTCAGTAAAATTTTCAACAGCTTTCATATTAACTGCGCCAATGCCTTCTATTTTTTTATTTACTATTACTATTCTTTCTTTTAAATCTTCAATTGATTTTTCGTTTATAATTTCAATATTTTCAAATTCTTTAAACTCATCATCCAAATCTTTTTTTCTTACGTCTAATCTACTATTTTCTATATTAAATTCGTTTATGTATGATTCTAGTTTCTTATTTTTTATATTATCCAAATAGATTTCTTTTTCTATTCTCTCAATTTTTAATTCTAATTCATTTTTTTCTTTTAATATTGCTTCATTAGCTTTTTTTGCAGCATTCATTTCCTTTTCTTTACTAATTAATTCTGTTTCAATTTGTAATAATGCTGGTTTTTTATTTTGTATTTCTTCTAAATTTTGTTTAATTTCACCCTCTAACTCTTCATTTTCTATTAGGATTGATTCGTTTCTTGAACTAATTTTGTTTAGTCTAGTGTTTGTTTCTAATAGTTTTGATTCCAAAAAAGATTTATTATGTATAAGTTCGTCTTGTTTTTTTATTGTACTTGAATAATTTTCAAATATATTTTCATTTCTAAGTATTTTGAGTTTTTCTTTTAATTTTTCTTTTTCATTTAGTAAATTATTCATTTTGTTGCTTAATTCGTTTCTTTTATTAATTTGTAAATCAACTGTTTTTTGATTTAATTCAATTTCAATTAATTTAATTTTTTTATCAAAATCATTAATTTTACTTTTTGTTTCCCCAATTTCTTCTATTTTTAATGCTAGTTTATTATATATTTTTAATTTTTCTTTTAAATCGTCAAGTTCATTTAGAATTATGTTTGTTGCATCAACTTGTTTTTTAATTTCTATTTCTTTTTGAATAATAATTTCTTTTTTTTGTGATAACAAAATCGTTTTTCTTTCTTTTTTAATATCCGATTCACAAACAGGGCATTTTGTAATCTCTTTTTCAAGTTCGTTTATCGCTTTTTTTTCTTCATCAATTTGTGCAGTTAAAACACTTTTTTTATTTCTAATTAATTCTAATAAATTTTCTTTTTGTATAATCGTTTCTTCAATTTTTTTACCATTTAATTCTTTCATTTCTTTTTCGTTTTTTAATAATTCATCAAGTTTTTTTTCTAATAATTGTTTTTCATTAATACTTTCATTTAACATTTTTGTATTATTTGTTTTTTGTTTTTCCCATTGTTTTACAAAAACTTCTAAGTCAAATAATTCTTTTCTAAAATTTTCAATGAGTTTATTATTTTCATCTAAACCAAATTCTATTTCTTTTATTTGAGAATTTTTTGTTTCAACAATTTTTTCTAATTCGGTTTTTTCATATGATAATCCTTGTATTTTTTCATCAATTTTTATTTTTTGTTGATTTAAATTATTTACATTTTCTTCTAATTCTATAACTTCTTTTTCCGAATTATTAACCATTTCCGTATTATTCTTAATTTTTAAGTTATTTTTTTCTATTTGATTATTTTTAATTTCAATTCTTTCTTTTTCCAAATAAAAATTTGATTTTCTTTCTTCAAAATCGCGTCCAATTTTTTCATAAATTTCTTCATTTCCTTTTAATGCTTTTTCATTTAATTCTTTTGCACTAATTTTGGTTTGTTCTAATTTTATTTTTAAAAATTCAACATTTTTTTCTATTTCTTCTTTTTTATCAATATTTTCTTTTGTTTCTTTTTCTATTTCAAATAACCTTTTATCTATTATGTATAATTCTTTTGATATTATTGTGGCTTTGATTTGTTTTCTTTCTTTTTCTAATTCTGCGTGCTCTTTTGCAGCATTCATATCTTTTTCCATTTCGTCTAAAAAATTATTTCTTTCACTAAGTATTATTGTTGCTTCTTTTAATCTGGAATCCACTTTATTTAATTCTTTTAAAGCCTCTTCTTTTTTTTCATCAAATTCGCTTAATCCTGCAATATTATCAATAATTTCTCTTCGTTGAATTGCGGACATTTCAATTATTTTTGTAATATCTCCTTGTGTTACAATATTGTGTCCCGTAATATCAATGCCTAATTCTACTAGTAAAGAATTTATTTCATTAAGGGTTGTTCTTTTTCCATCTAATCTATAAACACTTTTTCCTTGTTTATCTATCATTCTACTAACTTCAAATGTTTTGCCATCATTTTTAAGTATTAAATCAACTTTTGCATAATTTTCTTTGGCAGTATTATTTACTAGATCAGTTAGTTTTGTTGCTCTTAATGTTTTTAAAGAAGTTATTCCTAGTACAAATAATAGTGCGTCTAAAACATTACTTTTTCCAGAACCATTACTTCCAACAATTGCAGTGAATCCACTACTTATTGGTATTTCGGCTTTTTTGAAGGATTTAAAATTTTTTAAAACTAGTTTGATTAATTTGGTCATTCTATCACTTGTTTAATTAAAATAATAATATGAAAGTGCTAAACCAATAAATGTCATTGTTATTATTTCTCCTATTGGGGCCGTTATAAAACTTAATTCAAAAAATAATCCAAGATTTGTAAAAATTGTTATTATAAAAAAACCGATTAAGAGTAATACTAATATGAACACAAAACTCTTCCAAAATTTATCTGTAGTAAAATCCCAGCTTTTTTTAATCGCATTTTTAATATTGTTATCTATTGTTGCTGGAATAACAAAAAATAATTTTGTTAAAAACATTGTAAATAAAATGATTAACATAATAGGTATAATGATTAATGCAAGCACTGAAATGATTTGGTCTGGAAGTACTTCATAAATAAGGTCCATTATTGTAATGAAAAGCGAAAACAAAATTGTTACTAGTGTACTTATAATAAAAATAAAAAAAGTTAATGAAATTGATTGGCCAATATTTTCAATTGAAGTATTTATTGCAAGTGTTAAATTATTTGTTTTAGCATAGTTGGCTAAAGTAATAAATGCGATTATGCTAACGGCTAAGACGATAAAGCCTGATGCAAGCATTATAAAAATTTCAAATAAATATTTATTTAAAAATAATAACAGAAAATCATTTGTCATAAAAGTATCTAAATAATATATCATTTCAGATAATGGTCGTTCTAAAACAAAACTAGTTAAATTCATTGAAAACAACGAAGTTATTGTGGCAATTAACATTGGAAAAAAAATTATGGGATTAAAAAGCATTGTTTTTAAGGTTTTTTTTAAAGAATTTAAAATCATTTTTCAACACTTCAAGTAATATTTTTAAAATTTTAAAAAAACTATTTTTTAAATTTAAATAGTTTTTCACAAAATTAATTCTATTAATTTTAATTCGATTAATTTTTACTTAATTAATTTATACTTATTAAGTAATTGATATTTAAATACCCTTCTATTTTAATCAATAATTATTTTGCTTGTGTGTTTTGTTTAGCCTTTTTTATTTTAAAATTGAGCTTTTAAGAAGATTTTAAAAGCTTTGCATATACTTTTCAATTAGACTGGTGAATAAAATGGAATTTCCTAAAGAAAAAAAAATTTATTGTAAAAAGTGTAAAAAACATACTAAACACAAATTAAAAGAATTTAAATCTGGTAAAGGCAGAACTCTTGCCCAAGGTAATCTTAGACACGATAAAAACACTAATCATGGTTATGGTGGAAAATACAAATTTGTTGCAACTGTTAAAAAACAGAATAAAACTCCTACATTTGTAGCAGAATGTGCTGATTGTAAAGCAAAAGTACCATATTCTCTAGGAAAAAGAATGAAAAAAGTAAAACAAGAATAAAATTTAGAATATTTTACTTATTTTTAGTTTATTCTTATTTTTAGTTTATTCTTATTTTTAGTTTATTCTTATTTTTAGTTTATTCTTATTTTTAATTTATTCTTATTTTTAGTTTATTTCTTATTAATTTTATAATTAATTTTTTAGTTTTGTTTATAATTTGTTTTTTTCTAGTATCTATATGACTTTTAATAATTCTATTTTACTAATTTTGAAACAAAATGGTAGTGAAGAATTTAACGAATTATTATCTAGAATTTCGCCTAGGTACAAGAATACTAATTCTGCTTATGCGTCTCTTTGTAGATCTTTAAAAAATCTTGATTCGCTTGGTTTTGTTAATAGGGAAGGTTCTAGAATATTTATTACTGATAAAGGCCGTGTATCAATTCAAATTGAAATGCGTGAAAAGCTAGTTTTGCGATTAAATGATTTGATAAAAAAACCAATTGAAAATATTGAAGAAATTGTTCAATTGTTAATTGTTTTTACTGAACGAGCTAATGAGAGTAATGATTTATTGTTGAATGCTAGAGAAAATTCTAATTTTACAATAAAAAATATTAGTGATTTACAAGAAAGTATTGAACAAAGAAAAATATTTTTAGATAAAATGTCTTCTTTAATTGGAATTCAAGAAGAACGATTAAGAGAATTAAATTTTAATGATTCGCGAACTTTTATGTTTGATGAATTTTTTGTAAAAAAATTATTTTTATTTTCAATTAATGAAAAAATTATTATAGAAACCAGAGATTTGATTTTATTAAAAAGATTACCAGGAGTTTTTAGAAAAGAAAATACTTTTATTATCGAAAATGAATTTAAAGAAAAGATTTTTAGAATATTATTATTAAACCCGTTTTGTAAATTCACAATTTATTTACCAAGATTAAAATTTTTTGTATCAAGAGGAGATGTAAAAATTACAGGTTTACATTATGCTATTAAGAATTTGAAGAATTAAAAGTAAGTTAAATTTTTTTAATAATTTAATTTATAACTTATTTAATTTATTTTTTTACCATTTATTCCATCTATTT
>JAQVNZ010000041.1 GCA_028702895.1 Candidatus Iainarchaeum sp.
TTTGTTCTTTTAATTTCATTGCAAATTCAAAACCCTTTATTGTTTTATACGAAATTAAATTACAAATCTCATGAGCAGATGCTGCCATTCCACCATTAATTTCCCCAATAATCAGCGTCTTTAATTATATATCTTGCAGCATAAATTCCGGAATTTATTCCAGTAGGTCCAGAGCCAATAATAATTAAATCATACACAACTTTCATTTTAATCCACTTCTTTTTTAAACTTTTATTTTTTTATTTAACATAATAAACAGTATTTATCATATTAAACGCAGGTATTTAAACTTTTTTGGAGTTGATACAAAAATTAATAAAAAACAAACTACTCTTAAAAAAAGTTTTAATTAATTAATTTTCAAATATTATACTTTCAATAGTTGTACCAAATTGTTTAATTATTTCTTGTAATTCATTTACCATTTGAATTGGTCCACAAATATAGAAATTTTGATTCCAATTTTTAATAGTATTTTCTAAAAATACTTTATTTATTCTACCAGTTAAATAATTGTCTTTATTTAGACCAATTATATTTTCTCGCGTAATTTTTAATATAACTTTTAATCCTTCAGATTCCATTTCTTTAAATTCGTCTTTCAAAATTATGTCCGAAATCGTTTTATTAGAAAATATTAAAGTATTACCTTCTAATTTCTTTTCAATTCTAAGCTTTCGTAAAATAGCAATGAATGGTGTAATACCTGAACCCCCAGCAATAAAAACTCCTGCACTAGTATATTTTATGGCACCAAAAACATCGCCTATTATTAGTGAATCGCCTATTTTTAATTCACGCAAATGTTTTGTTACCCCATCTTCATGATTATCATAAATTTTTATTGTAAATTCTAAATACTTATCAGTATTTATTCCAGTAAATGTAAAAGGCCGGCCTTTTTCTTCAAAACCCAATTTGTTTATACTTACTTCAGTAGCTTGACCTTCTAAATATTTGTAACCCAACGGTTTTTCTACTACAAATGTTTTAACATCAGGTGTTCTATCAATAATATTTAGAATTTTAACTACTTGTTTTTTTTCAACCATATTAAATAACAATATAAAAAAATTAATAAAGTTTTGTTATATATCAAAATTGATATAATGACAAGCAAATATTAAAAATACTTTTTTAAAAAAAATTTAAATGTAAAAATCAAAAAATTAATAAACTATTAAAATAATTTATTTAATATGATTCGAATAAAAAGAATTTATGATAAACCAGATAAAAATGATGGGTTTAGGATTTTGGTGGATAGATTATGGCCTAGAGGAATTTCTAAAGAAAATGCAAAAATTGATTTATGGTTAAAAGAAATAGCTCCAAGTAATGAATTGAGAAAATGGTTTTCACATGATCCAAAAAAATGGACTATTTTTGAAAAAAAATATAAATTTGAATTAACAAATAATCAAGATTTAATAAAAGAAATTAAAAAATTAGAAAAAACTCAAAAAATAATAACACTTCTCTATTCAGCAAAAGACGAGGAACACAATAATGCCTTAACTTTAATAGAATTTTTAAAAATCAAAAAATAATTTTCATTTAACAAAAAATCATTTTTATTTATTTTTTATTAATTAATTTTATTTTCTAATTTTATTGCTTTTGGAAATAAAATATTATTTTCTAAATGTATATGTCGATATAAATCATTTTCAAATTCAATAAGTATAGCAAATGTTATTTGATAAGTGTTACAAGCATCTTTTGGCAAGATAAAATTGTTAGTTATCTTTCTTATTTCTTTAACCTTATCTCCAACAATAGTATGTTCTGCTTCTACACTTTTAATATATTCGCCCAGATTTTTAAAATAAGGCGATTTTAAAGCAGTATTTTCTATTTTATTATGAACTATTTTTCTAATGTGTGGAAATAATATTGTTTCTTCATCTTGCATGTGTTTTATTAAATCCGAATTAATTTCATTAAAAATATCGTTAATTATTTTAAGTTCAGGATGATTTTCACCATGAACTTGTTTTAGTTTAGATAAAAATGAGATTAGTTTTAAAGAATTATCTCGAACATATGCATGATGAGTATTAACAATATACACAGTAAGCGTGTCTAAATCAAGATTTTCTATTACATTTTCATTGAATTTATTTTTAGGTAATTCATTAAGTTTTTTTAATAAATTTTCTTTTCTTATTCCATTTTGTTCACAAATTTCATTTATTGAAATTCGACCACCGCAACAAAAATCAATTCCATAATCTTTGAATATTTCTGCAGTATTATAATCCTTCGCAACTATTTCTGAAACTAACTCGTTTCCATTAATAATATTTTTTTCTTTAATCATTTTTATCACTCATCAAATATTTTTAATTTTTCGATAATTATTTTATTTAATATAAAAAAAGAATGGCAATATGCCATTCTAATTAAATTATTTATTGTGGATAATTAAATTGCTGTGGTTCTGCGGGTAACTTTAGATCTGAAGTTAAAACATTATTAGAATAACTTGTTGCTATCATACTCCACTCCACATCATTTGCTGTCCCCTGCAAAAACAACGGAACTCCCACTGAATTTAAACAATATGTTGTTATTGCATCAGTATCAGATATTGTATAACATTGTGTTGTTTGATCAAGAACAACTTTTGTCCCCGCACCAGTTAATTTATTTTGATATGCATTCGGATTCTCTTTGATTAATTCAAATCCTGAATTTAAACTGCTCTCTGTTTGTTGAGTAAAATCAAAACACAACCAACCAGCAACTTGCGAACAAGTGAACATTCCGTTTGAAAGGATGTATGCTCTTGCAGTATAACCTGCTGCTTGAGAATCAGTTCTTATTTCCCCATCTTTAACATATTGAGTCATAACACTTGTTTGGCCACCAGTATTAACATTATATGCGACTTTATAATCTCCAATAAGAGATATTGTTGCAACAAAATCAGAGAAAACATTTTCTCCATTTTGCATTGAATTATTATTTGTTGTTTTAGTATTATTATTCGTTGAAGAATTATCTTCTTCTATTACTGGTTTATTATTTTCACCAAGATCAATTTTTATCTGACCAAGAGCATTAATAATTGTTGATATTTCTGCATCTGCTAAAACAGACGCTCCTACACCAACCTTGCCATTTAAGTCCATTCCAACTTTTACATTTGTTTGTGTTTTTCCACCAGATACAATAACGTTTCCATTTGGTTCAATATTTATTTTTGCATCAGATTTTGTTTCTATTTTAACAACTGGCGCAAATACATAATCTCCTGTTGATGAAATATTTAGAGACTCATTAGCTATTATATCAAATGTCGCAATATTTGCAGAATTTTCTCCAACATTTACAATCGCATCAACAATTATTTCATTTGAAGGAATTGCTGCGGTGTGTTTTCCTTTATCATCATTAATAACTATGTTTGAAATATTAAGTTTTATTTTTGTATAATTATCTGTTGCAATATTTACATCAGCAAGCACAACTGTTTTACCTTCAAAATTTAATTCAAGAAGATCATACGTTTTAGACTCGGTTGAAACTGTTACCCAACCTTTTTCTAAATTATATACTTGAACTGAATTAATAGTAACTTTTACTTCATTTACCACCCCCATATCAGCTGCAGCATCAGTAAGCGCAATAACTGTTCTCCCAGTAGCATTGTTTTCTACTTGACTTGACAAGTTAGAATTAGTTAAATTAGTGTTATCATTGTTTGTAGTTGTACATCCTAAAAGAAATACGACAAAAATTAATGCAATTAACACCGTCATCGATTTTTTCATTTTTTTCACTATCCTCATTTTTTTTAATTTTAATTAAATTAACTCTCTAAAAAGATTAATCTTCTAATAAAAATTTTGATTAATTATTTTTCAAGAGTAAAATTACAATAACCAATTTTATCACATTCTTTTTTCATTCCATCCCACCTTTCAGCCGGAATAGTATCTATTGCCATTGGATAAAGTATTTTATCTTCTTTATGAATATGACTTGGTAATTCTTTTGCAATAAAATTTATTAAATCACTTACTTGTTTTACGAATTGAGAATAATCTAAATTAGCATGATTTTTTGCAATAGCATAAAGTTCTTCTTTTTTAGGCACTATTTCATGATGTTCTTCAAGCATTATCATTGGCGGTTCGCTTACCCCATATTTTTCCAGCGTTGGAAAAAGAACTTTTTCTTCACGCTCATGATGTTTGTTTGCTTCAACAAGATTTTTTGCTAAATGAACTAATTCATTTATTTCTTTTTCTGCACTTTTATAATTATCAAATTTTTTTAACTTACATTCAATTATTTTTAATTTTTTAGCATATTCTAATATCATTTGGTGTTCCTGCATTAAAGTATGAATAGGATGACCTATTAGTAAATTTAATTCTTTATTATCTAAATTTTCTGCCATTACTTCTAAGTGTACATCACATAATTTACGCAAATCTTTTCGTGATAAACCTTCTTGAATCATTTCTTGTTCAATTATAGCTAAATCTTCAGCAGAAATATTTCTTAAAAGATCTTTTCCTCTTTCTTTAATTTTTTTTGTGTCCGAACCAAGTTTAAGTTCTTTTAACATAGTTTTTACTTTTTCTTTATTACTAGATTTTGATATTTTTTTTAATTCAAAAATCCATTCAGTAGGCCCTTCTTTGACGTAATTCCATTCAAAAAGTCCTTTTTGTTCTGCTTCAAATTGATAATAAAGTGGTGTTGGAGCATGATCATTTGTTATAACTAATATCTCTTCGGGAGACAATGACTCCCACAACAAAAATAGTTTTGTGTGCCTTTCAAAGGGGCTTATTTTTCTTAAATCCAAATATTTTTTTTCCACAGTCATAAATTCAACTCCTAAATTTTATTATTATAAATAAAACACTTAATTTGTATATATGAATACATTTACATATGTTTTTAAATTCATTTGTTTTAATAGAAAATAATTATGATTAGGATAATAAATTAAAATAAGTTTAAACAATAAAAAAATATATTTTTATTTCAAAAAAGTTTAAAAATTATTATTTGAATAAAACATAATTTTATTCATATCTTAAAGCATCAATCGGATTTAATTTTGAAGCACTTCTTGCAGGAACTAAACCAGACACTACTCCAATTAATACCGACAATAAAATTGCGCCAATTATTAATTCAGGAGTAACAATAGTAAGAACATTACTACCCATTGGCCCTTGGCCTTTACTTACACTGCCAAGCACTATCCCTAAAAGTAATGATCCTCCAATTCCAACTATGACTCCAATTACTCCACCAATAAAACCAAATAATGCTGATTCAATTATGAACATTTTCAAAATTTCACCATTTGTCGCTCCCAACGATTTCATTATACCAATTTCTTTTGTTTTTTCAAGAACACTGGTAAACATACTATTAGCAATCCCTATCGCACCAACTATTAATGATACAGCAGATATTGCTGCTAAAAATAAAGTCATTGTCCCAGTTATTGTTTGTATTTGTTCTTGCATTGCCAAGGGCGAATTAAGCGTAAAATCCTTATCTTTCAAACTAACTTTTCTTGAAATTAATAATGCGCTATTTAACGCATCAACAGTTTCTTGTGTTTTTTCTGCATCAATTAATTTTGCTTGTAATGAAGAATAAGTATTTTTTTCTTTACTAGTCATACCCCACATAACATCAAGAGGAACTAATATTGTATTATCACTCTCACCCTTTTTTAAAATCCCAATTACTGTAAATGGTTTATTATCAATTATTATTTTTCTTCCAGTAGTAATTACACTATCAAATCTTTCATTAGCAATTTTATACCCAATTACCACATTATATGAATCACTAACACTTAATTTTCGTCCAGAATCAAATTCATAAATAAAAAAATCATCCCAATATTGAGGATTAATTCCTTGAACACTAGTCTTACTAGTCCCAGATAAAAATTCCACATCTAAACTCGCAGATACACTTTCTAAAACCGATTTAATATTAGAATTTTTTCGAATAGTTAAAATATCTTTATTTGTTAAAGTTGGATTCTTACTACTAATCACAGGTTGGTTAGGAGAGTCAGTCGAAAAATTTCTACTAAAACCACTGCTAGCTTTAGTAAACCCAGGCGTGATTGTTAACATATCCGTTCCAAAATCACCTAAACTAGTATTAATAGAAGATGATAATCCTTGTCCCAAAGATATGATTGCAACAAGGGCTGCAATTCCGATTACTATCCCTAACAAAGTTAACCAAGCACGCATTTTTCGATGCTTTATGTTGTTAACCGAAAGGTAGAATAAATCATTTAATCGCATATAATCACTTCTTGCGATGGGAGGTTGAGAGGTGCATGACGCTGGTAAAAAGACAAAGAGTGCTGTTAAGGATATAAATAATATTGCTCGCGTGTGCTTCATAATTCGGAATGAAAAAACCAGGTCTCCCAACCTAGTATAGCATTAAATGCTGCCTGCCCATGACCATTGCACTATAGTCC
>JAQVNZ010000042.1 GCA_028702895.1 Candidatus Iainarchaeum sp.
GTTAAAAAAGTTAAATTACGAAGCCCTGCAAAAATAAGAGCAAAATACTTTTTAGAACACGTTAAACAAAGTGGCCATGCTAAAAAATATGTGGCTAGTGAAAAATTTTTAGAGAAATTTAAATTTTCTTTACACCGAACTAGACATGGAAATTTTTTAATCGATTTAAAAAGAAATGTTACTAATACCCCGATTTCGGTTGCGTTAGTATTTAACAAAGCAAAATTACATAATCATAATGAAATTGCCTATGAAGCAAGAGTAAGATTTTTTAAAAAAAAAGTTATTGTTGAAAGTATTCAAGGAACAAAACATTTAACTGAAATACGCGATTTTGAGAAACACACTGGTTTACCTACATCAAGATTTTTATTGCAAGAAATAATTAAACAAGCAAAACAATCAGGATATAAAAATGTTTTATTACGCAGACCCGAAACACACCCATCTTATAAAAAACCATATTGGCAAGTAGAATTAAAAAAATCTGAAAAAATATTATTAGATAAAGTATTATTCAAAGAAGCAAATAAAAAAGAAATGGCTCAAATGGAAACAATTAAAGAAAAAACAATAAACACGATAAGAACACGAATGAAAAAAATATATGAAAATGTTGCCACGGCAGAAGGTTTTAAACGAGAGCGAACGTTTTTTGTTAAATATTTATAATAATAAGAAATTAACAAAAAATCTTTGAAAGAAATCTTATTAGAAAGTATTATTAACTTAAAAAAGTCTTTTTCTTAAAAGGAGGTAGAACAATGATTGAACTTTTATGGGCTGGATTATTATTAATAGCAATTTCTTGGGCAATACAAATTTTTTCTTTAACAAAAAAGAAAAAAAACATACTAATAGAATTTGTTGGATTGCAAGCAGTAGGAATATTCTTACTAATATTATCTGACTTTTTAATAAACAATAATAGTCTTTCAATAGGTGGAATGATGCAAATCATAACTTTTATTGGAGCAATAATTACGCTAATATTATTAATAAAGAAAAAATAATTTTTTTAAATGCGAATCAAATTAAATGATTCGCACAATATTTTTTTAAATTTATTTTTTAGTTTTATCTTTTTTAAAACACAAAAACCAATCTAAACAATACGTTCCTTCGTCTTTAGTTTCTACTCTTTCTTTAGCTGTTCCACATGAGCCTGGTGGAGGCAATATTACATCATCTCCTAATTCCCAATTAGCTGGTGTAGCAATACCTTCTCTATCTGCTTTTTGCATTGCAACAATTAATCTTTTTATTTCTTTCATATTTCTACCAGTTGATGACGGATAATATAATACAGTTCTTACTTTTTGTTTATCGTCAATTATAAAAACGGCTCTTACTGCTTGAGTACTAGACGCGTTTGGTTGAACCATACCAAATTTTTTTGAAACTTCCATTTTAATATCCTCTATTACAGGAAATTTTACTTCAATATTTTCCATACCATTATATTTAATGTCCTTAATTTTTCTAAGCCATGCAATGTGTGCATAAATACTATCAATTGAAAGACCAATTAATTCAGTATTTAATTCTTTGAATTCATCTTGCATTGAAGCAAAAGTCATGAATTCAGTTGTACAAACAGGTGTAAAATCAGCTGGGTGACTAAATAATATAACCCATTTTCCTTTGTAATCTTCTGGAAAATTAATATTTCCCATTGTTGTTACTGCTTTAAATGCAGGGGCTGTATCCCCAATTAAAGGCATTGTTACTTGCACTTTATTTTCTTCATCCATTTATAACACCATCCAAAATTTTTAATTATACACTTAAATTAGGATTAAATTAACCCTATTCAAACTATAACATATTAACATTAATATAAAAGCTAATATAAAACCAATGAAATATCTCCCAATTAAAAAAATAATACACGTTTTTATAATTTAATCTTAAAACTCTAGGTTTATTATTTTATCTTTTAAGTAATATTTGTGAGTTTTATGCAAATAATAAAAATTAAGAGCCATTCAATTACTTTTATACCAGCCAAGGATTCATTTAATCGCAGATCTGTAATATACAAAAATAAGATAGTAAAAGCACTTGAACAAGTTGGAACAAAACGAGATGATATTGAATTAGACTTAGATAATAATTGTGGAAAACAATCAAAAGCAAGCATAACCTGGTATTTTAATGGGCACAAATTATATTATGAGGTTTCTTCACAAAAAAGGTTTGTTGATAATTTATTTTTAGTTTCAAAAGTAATTGAAAACGAAATAGACTTTGTTTTAAATGAAAAAAAACCTATTGAAGAATTTGTTAGCGAATTTGTTGAAGAAGACGATGTGCATGATGAAAGAAAAGAAGCTAGAAAATTTTTTGAAGTAGATTTAGATCACAAAGATATTAATGAAATAAATAGAAAATATAAACTTCTTGCAAAAGACCTTCATCCCGATATGCCAAAAGGAGATGTTGAAAAATTTAAACAATTAAATCATCATCACAAAATTCTAAAACGCGAACTCGCTTAAAATTAAATTCTTAATAACAATGAACTAGAACACTGATTTAGTATACTTTAAGAAAGCATTCCTTTATTTTTTATTTATGGCACTTTCAATAAAAAATCTTTCAATTAATATTGGCGATCGCGAAATACTTTGTGATCAAGACGTTGGAATAGAAGACGGTGCTAAAGTAGGAATTATTGGTAGAAACGGTGTTGGGAAAACAACTTTATTAAAAGCAATTTTAGGTCAAATAGAATATCATGGAAATATTGATTTTAATGGAAAAGCAGCTTATTTTTCACAACACATTGATTTAGATAAAACGAAAACTGTTAGAGAAATAATTAGTTTAGGGGCAACTATTCATCATCAAAATGATTTTGAAAAAAGAATTATTGAAATTGAAGCGTTATTATCAAGGCCAGATATTTATGAAAACCATGCTAAATTAAATAAATTAACTGAAGAATATTTAGAATTACAATCAAATTTATCAAAACATCAAAGTAATTTACCCACAAATAAAATAAAATCTATTCTAAGTACTCTTGAAGTAAAAGAAGAGTGGCTTGATAAAAATGTTGGTTTACTTTCAACAGGACAAAGAGCAATAATTGCTTTAGCACAAATACTTTCTTCTGATGCACAACTATTACTTTTAGATGAACCAACAAATCACTTGGATTTTAAAAGATTAGATATTCTAGAAAATTATTTAAAACATTTTAAAGGAACTGTTCTAATGGTTACACACGATAGATATTTTTTAGATGGGGTTTGTAATACTATATTAAAAATGGAAAAAGGGAAATGGATAAAATACAATGGAAATTATTCAGCATATGTTAGAATGCGTGAAGAAACTTTTAAAGCACAACAAAGTGCTTATGACTTAGAACAAAAATATTTGTTTAATGAAAAAGATAAAATTGCGCGTATTGGAAAAGGAAAAGCAAAAGTAAAACAAGGAAAATATCGTGAAACACTTTTAGCAAAAAGGGAGGCTGTAGAAAAGCCCAATCTTGATAAATCAAAATTTAAAATATTAATCGAATCAAAAAAAATTCATACTAATAATGTTTTAGAATTAACAAATTTAAGTGTTGGATACAATACACCCTTAATAACTGATATTAATATTAAAATAGGAGTTAATGAAAAAGTAATTCTAACAGGAGAAAATGGAATTGGTAAAAGTACACTTTTAAAAACAATTGAAGGACGCGTAAAAAAACTTTCTGGTGAAATTATGTTAGATAAACAAGCCAAAGTAGGTTATGTTGATCAAGAATTAAAAGATTTGAAAAGTAATTCAACGCTTTATGACGAAATTTTTGCATTAGTAAAAGATCATGGAAAAACTAGACAACAACTTTCCATAGGAGGTTTTATTGACGATGATGATGTAAAAAAACAAGTTTCGAAACTTTCACTAGGGGAAAAATCTAGGTTAAATTTAATAAAAGTATTATTTGAAAAACCAAATTTACTCTTACTTGATGAACCAACAAATCATTTGGATCTTGATGCTTGCGAAATAATAGAAAAAGCATTTTTAGATTACGATGGGGCAATACTGGCAGTGTCGCATGATAAATATTTTATACAAAAAATCGCTGACAGAATACTTGAAGTAAACGATGGTAAAATAAAACAATTTCAAAAAAAACATTGATTTTATTTATTAAGTTTATTTGGGTCAATCCAAAAAATATTAATAAAAAATCTTTTTTGCCCAAAATTTATTTTTCTAATTCATTAAAATTTATCTCAGAAGCATATTTTTTTAATTTTCCTTTTTTTTGTTTTATTTTTTCAATTATTTCCCATGCAATAAGTGCAGATTCAACAGTTAAAAAATTTTTATTTTCATTAATCAAAAAATTTTCAAATATTTTTATATAAGGTTTACCTTCTAAAATATCAATTCGTTTATTATCAATTAAAACGAAAGTTTCTTTTTCAAACAATTTTTTTCCTGTTATAAGTTCAATTTTTTTATTACCTGTTTTTAATAATACTTTAGCAAATGTTTCAGTATCGGATTTTTTTCCAAGTTCTTTTTCATAAGTATCATATTGTAATCTATTATATGAAATTATTTTTAGATTATTTATTTCTTCTTTTGATAAAAATTTGAATAATATATTTAGCAAGTGACTTTGAATCATATCAATTAATGCGCCTGAAGAATCATAATATGTTATTCTACCCTCTAAACCAAGTTTTTCTAAAATAACTATTTTTAATTGTTTAAACTCTTTTTTTTCTAAATTTAAAATTTCGTTTTTAAAAAGATAATGATCATTAAGAAAAACATCTTCGCGCAAATTAAATTTAGTTAATTCTAAATTCAATTCTTTTGCTTCATTTAACGAATTTCCAAATGGCTTTTCAACAAGAACTTTTATTTCAAAACCAAGATCTTTTATTTTTTTTAATTGTTCAAAAACGATTTTAAATAAACTAGGAGGTAAAGAAACATAAAAATAATTTGTTTCCCCTTTAATTAAATATTTTTCACATTCATTACAAATTGCTCCATCTTCAAAAGAAGTTCTAAGATAATGAATTTTATCTTTAATTATACAATTTTCTTTACACGCAAAATCTAAAAAAACCGAATCAATAAAATCGCGTCTACCCATTGCAAAAATATTTAAATTTTTTAAATTCATTTCATTTAATGCTGGGAAAATTTTTCTTTTTGCTAAATCTCCAGTAGAACCAAAAATAAATAAATTCATTAGACATCACTTTTAATTTCTTTATAAATTTGTGTTGTTGCAATAGCTCCACCAGCAGCAGCAGTAATAATTTGTTTCAAGTTATTATTCGTAACATCCCCTGCAGCAAAAACACCTTTAATATTTGTTTCTTGATTTATATCAACAATTATAAAATTATTTTCTAAATTAACCCCTAATTGCGAAGCTAGGTTAGAACTAGGATTAGATCCAATTTCAATAAATAAACCACTCGCATCCAAAATCAAACCATTATCTAGTTTTATTTTTTCCAAAAATTTTTCTCCAAAAAGTTCAATTACGTTTAAATTAAACATTGTTTGAATTTTCTCATTTTTTTCAACTGCTTCAACCCATGCGGGTTCTGCTCTAAAAAATTTATCTTTCCTATAAATCAAATAAACTTTTGATGCGAATTCAGATAATAATAATGCTGCAGTTAATGCTGCATCACTCCCACCAACAACACTTACAATCTTATTTTTAAAAAACGCAGCATCACAAGTAGCACAATAACTTATACCCCTACCAACATATTTTCCTTCATCTTTAATATTTAATTTTCTTTTTTCACTACCGGTTGCAAAAATAATTTTTTTAGAAAAAAATATTTCATCCTCAACATTTACTTCAAACAATTTATCTTTTTTTATATCAACCACTTTTTTTGAAATAATTTTTACGCCCAAATGTTCAATTTGTTCTTTTAATTTCATTGCAAATTCAAAACCCTTTATTGTTTTATACGAAATTAAATTACAAATCTCATGAGCAGATGCTGCCATTCCACCATTAATTTCCCCAATAATCAGCGTCTTTAATTTATATCTTGCAGCATAAATTCCGGAATTTATTCCAGCAGGTCCAGAGCCAATAATAATTAAATCATACACAACTTTCATTTTAATCCACTTCTTTTTTAAACTTTTATTT
>JAQVNZ010000043.1 GCA_028702895.1 Candidatus Iainarchaeum sp.
ACTCGAAAATGCTAATCTAAATTAAATTTTTTTAAATTAATATTTGAATAATCTTTTTCTTTTAGAAATAGTTTGTTCTAAGTGTTATTTAAGTTTATTGGTTTAATTTTAATTTAATAAACCCTTATTTTTTAATTTAATTCATTTTTTATTCTTAATAGGCTAGTATATTATTATGATTAAAAAAAAGCCGGTTAATAAAAAAGTGGTTATCGTAATAAAAAGTCCAGGTAATAAAGAAAAACTTCAAAAATATCTTAATCAATTAAATCAAAAAAAAATCATTGAAAAAAAATTAAGTTCGCAAAAACAAGTTCAACTTAATAAAAAAAATAAAGCTGGGGCTGAAAAACAAAAACATGTTCAACTAGAAAAATTGCGTGTTAACAAAGATGGTTCATCTAAACGATTACAATTAAATTCTTTTTTTAAAAAAATTTTAGTAAAGCACCCTACACTCATTAAAGATTTTTTAGAAATTTATGGCAAGGTAAGAATTTTTGGGTTTGCACAAAAAAAGGGTATGCAAATAAACTATTTTAATCCAAAAGACAATTCTATGCACCATGATCATTTATACAAGGTTTCTATAAAAGGCAAAACAATATTATTTGTTAAAGTAGTAAAACACGCTTTGCCGCCAACAGACGCGGTGTCACAATATGCTTTACATAATGTTCTCCTTTCAACAGACCCAATTTTAAAAAAATGGGGTTGTAAAATGTTGTCCTATTCTTTTGCATATAATGGTAAAAGCGAATCTTTTCTAGTTGCGCCCTTTCAAGAAGGAGTTTTATTAGAAAAATGGCTTTCAAACAAAAAAGCAAATAAAAGTAATGATGTTTACCAAAGATTTTTAAAAGTTGAAAGATTCTTAAAAACAACTTTTGATGTTAGGGATTTATCTCCAAGAAATGTTATTTATAATCCAAAAAAGAATGAATTAGTAGTAATTGATTTAATGCATGGGAAAAAATAAATAAAAAATTAAATCCTAATGGATTATTCTTTTAAATAATTGCTTACAATAATTAGTTGATTGATATGGTTGAATTAAAAACAGAATTAAATCCGTTAAGAATTATTCTTGGAAAAACCAAGAAAATTGAATTAATGATTCAAATTAGAAATGATTCAGATAAGACAAGAACTATTTCTTGTGATATATTATTAGGGAATAATTTAGGGTTTGAAAAAAATGGTTTGTCAAATACACGCGTTTTAAGATTAGGTGAAATGAAATCTAATGAAAAGCAAATACAATATTTTACTATTTATCCAAAAGCAACTATTACTAAAAGAGAACAACCAATTTTTGTTTCAGTAATGGAACACTTTAATGAAGATTATAATTATATTTTAAGTAAAAAAACAAAACAACTTTCACTAAGAATAGAATGATTTTTGTATAAATAAAAAACAGGGTATTTTTGATTAATTAGAATATTTGGTTAACAAATCAATTTCTATGTCCGTTAATTCAATAACACTAATTTCTTTTTGGGCTTTAAATAATCTATTAGTTGCACTAATTAGAGTTTCATATTCATTTTCAGGGTTTTGTTCTAAATAATTTTCTGATTCTTGTTCTAAATTAGTTTCCATATTTTGTTCTAAATCAATTTTTAATTCATTGTCGCCTTCAAGCGCTAAGTCTTTTACTAAATCAATTTCTTCTCTAATAATTTTTTCATAAACTGAACACAATTTTTTCGCGATTTCATTATTCCAAGGGTGAATAGAATTAAATTGTGATAATTTTTTTACTTTTTCTTTTGCTACATTAATCTGGCTTTGATCGTGATATGAAAAAGTATCTTCAAGTTTTTTTGTTAAATCAAGTGATTGAATTTTTTTTATTCTATTAAGTAAAGAATCTTTTAAGTTAGAAGGGTTAATATTTTTGGATAAATTTTTTTTGGAATCAATTTTTTTTAATAAATTTGAAATTGGCATAATATAATATTGGTCTTAATAGTATTTTATATTATGTTAATTGGATTTATCTGTTAATAAGTTAAGATTTATTTGTTAATAAGTTATAATTAAATTATTAATTTTTGATTTAAACCTTTTTTTGTGCTAAATGTTTTGCATTATTTTTTGTTGGGTATTAGGGTTAAGTAACATTTAAAACTACAAACAATTTTTCTTACTTATGAAAATCTTTTTTCCTCACGAAACAGTTAGAAAAGAACAAGCAATTTTAATGAATGATTTTGCATTAGCATTAAATAATAAGTCTGTTTTGTTAGCAAATGCGCCTACTGGTTTAGGTAAAACTGTTTCTTCACTTGCTCCGGCTATTAGCTATGCAATAGAAAATAAAAAGAAAATATTTTTTTTAACACCAAAAATAGCTCAACATGAAATTGCACTGGAAACAATAAAATTAATTAATCAAAAATTTGATTTAGATATTAAGGCGGTTGATTTAATCGGAAAAAAAGGGTTGTGTTTGGATCCTTTTCTAAGTAATGTAAATTACGGTTTTTATGATGCTTGTAATAAGAAAAAAAAAGAAGGTAAGTGTAAATATTATAATAATGTTAAAGGTAAAACTCCTAAACAAAGAGCAATTGCGTTTAGTAAAAAATCTGGTTTGTTAAAGAAATTTAATTTATCTTATTCTCAAACAAAGCAAGAATGTCTTATAAGAGAATTATGTCCTTACGAATTAACTTTAGAAAAATGTAAGGGTGCGGATGTTATTATCGCGGATTATTCGCATTTATTTGATGATGGGATAAGAGAGAATATTTTAGGAGTTAGTAAAACTACTTTAAGTGATTCAATAATTATTGTGGATGAAGCGCATAATCTTGTGGATAGATTACGAGATATGTTTACTATTTCATTATCTGTTGATGTTATTAAAACTGCACAAAACGAGGTAAAAAGTATTGGGAAATTTGATATTGAAATGGCCTTAAAAGATGTTGAGAAAGAAATTATTTCTTTAGGAAAGAATCTTTCGTTATATAGTGGTGAGGTTGTAGTAAATGATGCGGATTTAGAAGTGTTACACAAAATTTTGAAAGTTAATCTTTTTGGTATTGAAGAAGCGGGAGCATTATTTATGGCAAGAAGAAAAACTGAAAATTGTGCTTTATTGAAAATATTTGAATTTATAGAATTGTTTTTACAACAAAGAATGAATAAATTACAAATAATTGAGCGAAAGAATGTTCTAAATTTAACAATAATGCCCTTAGATGTTGCGGATTTTTCTAAAAAAGTGTTAAATGAAGCCCATTCAGCAATATTAATGTCTGGGACATTGTTGCCTTTACAAATGTTTGTTGATGTTCTAGGTATAAATAAACCAATTATTAAAGAATATAAATCTCCGTTTCCAATCGAAAATAGGTTAAACTTGTTTGTTGACAAAACAACAACAAAATACGTGGAAAGAAACGATTCGCAATTTGAAGATATTGCAATGATAATAAATAAAACAATTCCAAAAATCCCGGGGAACACAATAGTTTTTTTCCCTTCTTTTGAAATTTTGGAAAAAGTTTCTTTAAAAATAAACACTTCAAGAAAAATTTTAAAACAAGAAAGAGAATTATCTGCTAATCAAAGAGAAGAACTTATACATAACTTTCGTTCTTTAGGATCTGGGTTTGGCGGATTATTGTTGGCAGTTACGGGTGGTAGTATTGCTGAAGGTATTGATTTTCCAGGGGATCATTTATATGGGGCAATAATTGTTGGTGTGCCATTCGCAAAAGTTTCTTTACAAACAAAAGCATTAATTGATTTTTATGAAAAAAAATTTGGTAAAGGGTGGGATTATGCGTATAATGCTCCAGCAATTAATAAAGCAATTCAAGCGGCAGGTAGGGTAATTCGTTCAGAAAATGATAAAGGCGTTTGTGTGTTTTTGGATAAAAGATTTTCTGAAAAAAGATTTGAATCATTTTTTCCAAAAAATTTTGTTGCGAAAAAAGTGACTGATCCAGAAAGTGAAGTAAAAGATTTTTTTAATAATTTTAATTGATTATTTAGCCCAGTTATCTAGTTTTTCAATTATTTCAATTAAGTCTTTTGATTTTTTTGTTAAAGCGTACTCGGTTTTAACAGGAGTTCCCAAAATAATGCTTTTTGAAAGTAAACCATTTTTTTCAAAATCCTTTAGACGCATTGATAAAATTCGAGGATTAATTGTTTTAATATCATTTATTATTTGATTGAATCTTGATCTTCCACCATTTTTATTAATAGAATTAATAATTAGTAAATCAAATTTTTTTCCTACTAATAAGAGGGCTTTTTCTAAAGGTAATATTTCTTCTTTTTTCTTCAAAACAATCACACTATATTTTTTATAGTTAGTAATGTTTTTAAAGCTACTTATTTAAATACAAGTTTGTTGCTAGTAAGTAGTATGGATTGGATGAATTTTGTTAAAGAACACCCTGGTAGTTTGAAGTTTCAAAGAATTGGGCGAAGCGTTTATTCTAGTGCTAGTAATCTAGGCCAAGAATCATCTACAATAATTAACTGGTTTAGAGAAACAGAAAGAAATATGTTTTCTAATTAGTTTTTTATTGATCAGTTTTTGATTAAATTTCTTCTTTATTTTTATTAAATAGTGATTTTTTTGATTTGTTAACCTGTTAGAATATAATCTTTTCCTTCCTTCTTATGTGATGATTAAAGCAATAATTTTTGATATTAGTGGCGTGGTTGTTTTTAACGATTTGAATTTGATGCTTAAAAAATTTGCAGAAGAATTAAAAATTGATTTTAATGAATTGTTGGAAATGGAAAAAGAAAATCATGAAAAAATGATACTTGGAAAATTATCTTTGAAAGAATTTTGTAGTTCTATTAGGAGTAGATTTAATTTAGAACAAGATAGTCTAACTTTATTATTAGCTTGGGAAAAAATTTATACTGATAATGCTACGTTAAATCGCGATTTAATTGGAAAAATTAAAGAAATTAGAAAAAAATATATTGTTGGTGCTATTGCGAACATGTTTGATTCTACTGCACAGTATCATCAAAGACAAAAATTATTCTTGTTTTTTAAACCAAATTTGGCAATATCTTGTAGAAAAGGTTCAATAAAATCTGGTGAATCTTTGTTTGCTAATTTGCTTACAACCATGCATGTTAAAGGAAATGAATGCTTGTTTATAGATGATAATGTGGATAATTTTGTTTTTGCAAAAGAATTTGGCATACAAACACTACAATTTAAAGATAATAAACAATTGTTTAAAGATCTAAAAAAACTAATAAAAGTTTAAGTTTATTTAACAAAAAGAGAGGTTTGTTCCGGTACTATCTCACAAACTTCCACTATTATTAAAAATATTCCAATACTAAAATAATTATTCCATTACTTTGTAATTTATTCCAATATTGCTTGTTAGAGTTCCGTTATTGGGCCCAATGATTCCGTTAGTGGGTTATTGAGAGTATTTTTTTTAGAAGTGCTAAAATTAGTCTGATTTATTTTTTTGATAAATTAACTGCTATCATTATTTGCATTAGATCTTCAAAAGGCATTCTTTCTATTTTGTTAGTTAGTTTAAAATGTTGGCCTGATTGTTGTGACATTGTGTGTCTTAATTCAAAAATCGTTTTTGATAGTGCTGAATATTCTTTTTGATGCATTTTTTCTAGTTGTTTGTATATTTGAAGGCTTTTTTCGCGAGGTATGTTGGTTAAACTAGCCACGTTAGTATTTGGGAAGAATGAAATTATTTTTTTTGCTGGTTCTAAAGGCAAATGGTATGTTAAACTTCCTTGTTTAAATTTAATTATTCTCTTGGCTTTAACTGGATCAATTATTTTTTTCTTAATTGGCTTTTTTATTATTTTTTTTTTAATTACTTTTTTTAGTTTGTTTTGAAACATATTAATAATACTAATTAGTTTTATATAAATTTTAGTGTCTTTGGGGGTTATTTTTTAAAAATTATTAGTCTATTGGAATAGTAATTTTTCTAGTATTCCATTCGTTTCTGTATTGATTGTAGTCTTGGGTAAGGGGGTAATTTTCATTATCGGGGTAAGGATAATTCGTCATTTGTGCAAAA
>JAQVNZ010000044.1 GCA_028702895.1 Candidatus Iainarchaeum sp.
TGGGAATTAATTTTTCAATTAATTTTTGAAATTGATTAATAAAAATTAAAAGTATTATTGTAGTAGATACGCTAAATATTAAATGTGCATTTGCTACTTGGTGAGCCGGGTTTCCGCCAATGGTTTGAACAATAGAAATTAATATTCCTATAAAAGGAATGGTGATTAATACCCCTATTACATTATATAAAAAATGTGACACTGCGGCTCTTTTTGCAAAAGAATCCATTCTAATTGAAACTAATAAAGATAAAATCGTTTTTCCAATATTTACTCCAAATAATATTGGTAATGCTTCATTTAATCCCAGCATACCATTTTGTGCAAAAATTACTACTAATCCAGTAGTAACTGCTCCTGATTGAAATAAATTTGTTACTAAAAATCCGACTAATATTCCTATTGGTATTATGCTCGTTTTTGATAATAATAAAATTAAATTTGGGTCAGATTTTAGCGGAATAATGCTTAATGAAATTAAATTTAATGCGAACATTACTAATCCAAAATAAAATATTGGTTTTCCAAGAATTTTATATTTTGAGTTTATTAAACTAAGAACAAACCCTAGTATTATTAGAAGTGATGCGAATTGCATTAAATTAAATGCTACTAATTGTGAGGTTAATACGGATCCAAAATTTGTTCCAAAAATAATTCCTAAACTTTGAGTAAAAGTAATAGTTCCTGAATTAACTAAACTAATTGCAATTATAGTTGTAGCAGCACTGGTTTGAATTAATGCTGTTATAACTGCTCCAAAAAGAGCTGCTCTAAATTTCCCTTTTGTCACCCACTTTAATAAAAATTTGAATTGTGATCCAATTGCTTTTTGCATTTCTTTGCTAAAATTGTCTATTCCGTATAAAAAAAGTATTATTGCAGGAATTACTGCAAACCAAATTTGAAAACTTTCAAGCATAATATATTATTATCTTGTCTATTAAAATATGTTAGCTTATTAAAATAATTTTTATTTAAATTTGTTTTTTAGTTTAATTTTAAAATATTTTTTTTAAAGTTAGTTTTATTTTTTTTTATTTGCTTTTAAGATTAATTTTTTTACTTCTTTATTTAATTTAGAATAAGATTTTTGACTAATATTAACTCTTTTCCATAATTCTATTTCAATACCGTCTCCTTTATTTCTTGGGACAAGATGGAAATGTGTATGCATTACTGTTTGTTCTGCGCCTCTGCCATCATTTAATAAAATATTAGAACCTTCGTGTTCTAATCTTAATGCTTTGCTTACCAAAACAACGTGTTCAATTAGTTCATGTAAAACTTTTTTTGGACAATCTTGTAAATTAACATAATGTTTTTTTGGAATAATTAATACGTGAACTCTTTTTGGGCTAGGAAAATCAATGGAAAGAAACGAAAGAGTTAGTTTTGTTTCAAAGAGTTTTTCAAAAGTAAATTTAGGCTTATGCTTTATCCATTTTCCTGAAACAAAATCACAAAACAAACAAGAATTTATTTTAGAAGTTTGTTTAATTTCTTTTTTAAGCATATTAAAATAATTATTTTTAACAATATAAAACTTACTTTTATTTGAATAATTTTTTGTGAAAAATAATTTTAATAAACAAATTAATTTTTTAAAATTTAATTATTTTAATTTATTTTTAACAAACATTTTTTATTCGTTTTTTTTATTTTTTGGTTTTTAGAATAAAACAAATAGATGTAATAAAAATAATTATTATAAAAAAATTATTATCTGGTATTGCAAATGGTTCTTCTTTTAGAATATTTACTTGTGAAAAACTTTCTCTTTTACAAATTTCACAAGGAGTAGGAATTTCTACTATGATTAAGTATAATCCAGAATTAATATCTGGTAAAAAGATTTTTTGAGAATATGGGGTATTAGACGTACAAAAACTATTTATTTCAATTAATTCTTTATTTTCTGGTGAAAATATTTTTATTATGGCTTTTGAAGTATTTTTACAAAGGTTATCTATAATGAATTCTTTACTATTTTTGTTATATTTTGAATTAATTGAAATTATCGTATTATTGGTAGGGGTTTCTAAACATTCGCAATTAAAACAAAATTGGGTTGATATACAATCAGAATCAATAGTGCATTCACTATCTGGTGGGCAAGTTACTTTTGAATCTAATCTGTTTGCTTGGCAATTAATAGAAGAATCATTTAATTCACAAGTCCAATTAATTTTTGCACCAGAATAATTTTTTAAAATAGGGTTTTTTGGATTTAATGAACATTCTGAATTACAAAAGGTTCCTTGTGGAAACTCTTCGTTTAAAAAATAATTTTTTGCAGCTATTCCGCAAGAACATAAGGGGGTAATGGGTGTGCACTTACAATTAACACATTCTTCGTTTGGATTACAGTCTTCTTTAATTCTACATTCATCTTCAATAGTACAAAGTTCAGCGTCTGGATCATCATTATTAATAATACAATTTCCTGTTGGCAGATTATTATCGTCTAATTCTGGAATAAATCCGTTTATGCATTTACACGCGTTAATTGTTCCTGGGGGATTACAATTATGTGTTCCTGTTGTAGAATCACATTCTTCTAAGTATTTATTGAACTCGTTGTCTCCACAGTTACCAGTGCAAACCTCTGGTTTTGGTAAACATTTTCCACTAGAATAATAACAAGCAGGTAATCCATTACAAAACGTTTCATTACAAGAACTTATTCCAAAAAACAATGGATTTGTAGTGCAAAAGGAACAGGCTTGACAAGAATCAATTCTAAAAAAAGTTGTTTTTACTTTCAAGCATATTCCATCAATATATATTCCCTCACAATAAATATCCGAATAATTAAAATCTGTTTGAATACAAATTCCTTCTTGTAAATATTGATAAGGGCATTCGTAATTTGTTGTATTATATTGGCCTTGGATAACTATTCCTTGTGTATCAATCTCAAATGATTGCGAATAATTAAGACTAACTAAAAAAACAAATATTATTAAAATTAAAATTTTTTTCATTTAAATTTCACTATCCATCTATAAAACTAATTAATAAAAATTTTTAATTATCTGGGGTTGGTCGCAAATTATAATTTTAAATAATTAATATTATTTTAATTTATTTGCCCGATTTCAATACAATATCTTTGAGGATATGCGGGATCAAGTTCAACGATATCATAAAATTTCTCGGCACTAGCATTCCAATCTCGATACGTGTAGGTCATTTGAGGATAAGCATAAATTCCATCTTGAGTTAATGGGGTTGTACAATTACGCGTTATTTCTAAATCATAAAGAAAAGATGGATTTGTATAACAACTCATTTCTGGAAAGTCACGTTTTCCAGTATCACAGCCATAACTATTACCACTAGATGGACTACAAGTAGTTACTTCTAAAAAATCTCTTGTCCCTTCTGATCGATTTAATTCACAATTTATATTTCCGGTGAAATTCCATAAACAAGTTCTTGTTCCGCCAACTATGTTTTCTGTTCTAAAATACGCTTTTTGTCTAAGTGGTAAAATAGAAATTCTTAAATTATATATTTTTTGAATGTCTCTTTCAAAAGCAAAAGTCGCTATTTTTTGTAAAGATTTATGTGCGGAGAGCATATTTAATTGAGTTCCTGCAACATATTGAAAATCAGCATCAGTTAATTCTAAATAGTGATTAAACCCTTTAATATAAGGTTTTTCTAATTGGTGGGTTACGGGGCAATTATCTTGCCAAGTTGGAACATTAACAGATTGTATGTTCACATCAACTATGGTTGTTAATGCAAAAATATTATTTAAAGAAAAAATAATCCCTATTAAAATAATTAAAATTAAAAACAATTTTTTCATTCTCAAACACCCATATTCATTTTCATTATAGAAATTATTTTCAAAGATTTCTTTTCCTTCATATCTATTATTGCGATTAAACTATTATTTATACTTGTAGTGTCATCAAATTCTACAAAAAAAGTGTTTTTTGTTAAAACCAATTTTTCAATTATTGGAATATAAACTTCTTTTTGAGAATCTTCTAACCAATCATATTTCAAAACATCGAATTCGTCTTTCGTTAAAGAAAAATAGTTGATTAGTTTTGGTTTAAAATTAGGGTAAAATTTAGTAAATTCAAAATATTCTAAATCAGTTTTTATTATATTAAATACTTCTTGAGTATTAAAATTAAAATCATTAGTTTTATTATCAATTATATTTTGATTAATATTATTAGTGTTGCTTGAATTATTATTTTCAATACAACCAGAAAAAAGTATTGTGCTAATAAAACAAATCATTAATATTTTAAAAAAATTATTCATAATTTTTTTTTGTGAATAATTAAACGAAGATTCTTTCATTAAATAAACAGGTTTTATGATTTTATAATACTTTTGATAAATCATTATATTGTTTAAGTTGGTTTTGTGTTATGGTTAAAACTCTAAAAGATATGCAAAAAGCTGTACGGAAAAAAAGTAATGAAATTGGAACTGGTCAAGTAAAAGGTTATGATTTTGAAGGGGAATTTAATTCTAAAGAATTTTTTAATTCTTTTAAAGAAACTGGTTTTCAAGCAACTAACCTAGGCAAAGCCATTGAAATAGTTAAAAAAATGCGAAAAGAAAAAGCAAAAATATTTTTAGGATTTACTTCAAATATGGCCTCTTGTGGTGTAAGGGAACAAATTACTTATTTAACAAAAAACAAGTTAGTTGATTTTATAGTGACAACAACTGGTGGAATTGAAGAAGATATTATTAAAACACACAAACCATTCTTACACGGTGATTTTGATGCAGATGGTACTTGGTTAAGAAAAAATGGGGTTAATAGAACAGGGAATATTTTTATTCCAAATGATAGGTATATTTGGTTTGAAAAATTTATTGAACCAGTTTTAGAAAAATTTTATTTAGAACAAAAAAGAACTGGGAAAATTTGTAATAGTGTTGATATAATAAAAGAATTGGGAAAAGAATTAGAAAATTATCCTAATAAAGAAAAATCTTTTGTTTACTGGGCGTATAAAAATAATATTAATTTACTTTGCGTACCACTAGCTGATGGTGCTATAGGCGATCATATTTATATGTTTAAAAAAAAGAATAAAGATTTTCAAATTGATTTAATTCGCGAATGGGAATTATTAGTAGATACAGTTCTTGAAGATGAGAAGAGTGGAGCAATAATTATTGGAGGATCAGTTCCAAAACACCATATAATGAATGCTTTTATGATGCGAGAAGGAATAGAATATACAATTTATATTAATACAGGATTTGAAGGCGAAGGAAGTAATGCTGGTGCAAGTCCTGATGAAGCAAAGAGTTGGGGAAAAGCAAATTCTGATAAAAACGAATCTGAGAGTGTTAAGGTTTGGGGCGAAGCATCAATAATATTTCCAATACTAGTCGCAGCTGGTTTTAAATTAAAATAAATTATTAAAAAATTAAATGATTTGAAAAAATTTTTAGTTTTAATTATTTAAAATTTAGTTTATCTTACAAAACTTAATTTTAAAGTAAAATTTTCGTTTGCAATTCCTTTGGAAAGCGTTCCTTGAATAGGATTTTTTCCTTCGGTAAAAATTTTTAATTGGCCCCACAAATCATTTCCTGTTAATTTAAATTCTCCAGATACTTTTAATATTTGTTTATTTTTAAATTCTATTTTTTGATAATTATTTCTACAAAAACAATTAATTACTGCAGATTTTATTGAACCATTGCATTCTGTAACAGTGCATTTTCTTACTGTGTTATCAGTCATAGCTTGTTTTATACAATCATAAACATTATCATTTTCTTCCATTATTATTGTTAGAAATTGTTTTTTTATTGGTTCTCTTATAATCATTGAATCTATTGAAGGTATCATAACCAAGTAAGTCTGATA
>JAQVNZ010000008.1 GCA_028702895.1 Candidatus Iainarchaeum sp.
TTGTTCTCATATTCATCACTAATAATTTTTCCAAATAATCTTATACAATTAACTGGTTCAACTATTTTTAATGTTCCTTGTTGTGAATAACTAGTAGTTGGATTTGGAATAATTGTATTATTCTCGCAAAAAAAATCCATTCTAATTGCTTCTTGTACGGAAGCATTTTTGTATTCTAAATAAATATTTCTTTCTATGGATTGGAATACTATTTTTTGTTTTAATTTTATTGTTTCATTTAGTCCACCAGCCGGAACAATAAAAGTGGATTTGCTTGTTCCTTTTGATAAATTAATATCTACAATAATTTCTTGGCCGATATTAAGTTCATTAATTATTATTTCCCCTAAATTATTTGTTCTAATATTTTCTTCTCTAATTGTGTTCCCATTTTCAATTATACTAAAATTTATTATTGAATCTTCTACTGGTTTGTTTTCATAATCAATTATTTTAAAACTAGCTTGTAATGGACTCATAGAAAAATAAAATCCTATGAATAAAAAGAATATTAAAAAAAGTATTATTAATAAAAATAATGCGAAACTAGGTATTATAGAATCAATTCTATCAATGATCCCATATACTGGTATTTTGCTATCTATTCTTTCCCAAATAGAATACCATTTTTCTTCTAAATTAAGATAAAAATCTTTTACACCCATTTTGTTTCCCTTCTAGTTATACTAAGAACTCTGTTGTAGTATTTAAGTTTTATTTTTCATGGTTTACTATACTACTTGTTTTAGTTTTCTATAATATTCTTTTTAATTTGCTTTTTAGTTTATTATAGTATTTGGTTTTTAACTTATGGTAATACAAGTATTTTCTTTTGCATCAATTTGTGATTGCATTTCATTTGCGATTACTTGTTTATTATTCCAAAAATAATCTCCGCCTGCAACACAAACACTTTCATTTTTTACTGCGTCAAACACATTTTTTATTGATCTTAATGCAGTTCCTGATCCAATTGGTATTGTTGTTCCGTTACCAAATGGTGTTTCAAAAAAAGCGTTTTGCATTGCACTATTAATTAATAATACTGAACTTTTTTGTTCTGGAACATAAAATACTCCATAGAATGAAGCTGTTCCGCTAGCAATAGTATTATTCCATCGTAAACCATATCCATCTCCGCTTTCATTTAATAAGTCCATTGAATCGTCCCAAGTATTCATTGATACTCCAGAAAAGTCTGTGCAACCTTGTCCGATTCCAGTCCAAGTAATCATACTAGGTCCAACGTTTTGTGGTTGTCCATCTATTTCAACACTATAATAAGCGTAAGCATCTAGTGAATTAGTTCTATTAATATTTAGTATTGCAGGTACTGCAATGCTAGGAGAAAATGTTAGGTTCACTTCATCGCCTGTTCTATTAATTGTTAAAACATTACCTCTTTTAGCAGCCCAACTATTCATAGTATAAAATGTTTCATCCACACTAACCTTTGCTGTTGATAAAGGATTACTAGCAGGATTAGTTTCTGTTTTTATTGTTGAGTCTGCTCCTGATCCTTCTACTATTATAACTGGTTTTTCTGTTAAACTAATATAATTTGTTCCATAACCATTTCTACCATCATCAGAATTAATTCCAACCATTCCATTTATTGGTATATCATATATTGCATGTTCAACATCAGGTCTGCCCCATGGTTCAATTTTTAGTATAATACTTTCTATATCATTAATATCATTCCATTGCCAATTTTCATTAGCAAAGTTAATTATTAGTCTAGCTGAATATTTTCCAGCAGTCCAAGTGTTATTATTCATTGGTGATTCTAGCGTGAATTTCTTTAAAAATAATTCTCTTAAAGTATCTGTATATTCAGTTGGAGCAACAGCAAATTGCATTAAATAATTATCTAAATCCATTCTAAAATCTTCGCTAAAACCATCTTTCATTAAATTAATAGTAAAACTAGAGTACTTTAATGCGTTTGATCCTTGTTCGCTTGTTAAAATATTATTAGCACTTAAAACTTTTTCAAAATAACTTATACTTTTAGTGCTATATTCTTGACAAGTTTGTACTCCTTCTTCTCCTAAAATCAAATTTGTTGTAAGAGTATCATTACTAACATCATTATTTTCACAACCCTCACATAATCCTAAATTTAGTGTTGCTTTAGCAATAAATTTTCCTGTTCCAATTTCACTCTTGTTTAATTCACAAGAATAATCCTTGTAAGATGTTATTGGTTGTTTTTCTTCATCACAAGTAATACTAATTTCTTCTCCAGAATCTCTTTCTAGAGAATATTTTATTCCTGCCATTAACTCTAATTTATTATTTGTTTCAACTCTAACATTAATTTTTGCACTATTAGTTGTTTCGCTAATTTGAATACTAGTTATTCCAACATCTAACGCATTTGTTGAGATAGTATTTGTTCTAGCACTAGTATCTGTTGATGTTGGGCATTTTGATAAAGTGTTAGTGTTAAAAAAATTCTTTAAATAATAAATTTTTTTCAAAGTAGATATTGTTGCTTGTGTAACATCACAATAAACATAATCACTATTACTCTCATCACAAGTAGTTTCACTAATATTATTCCAATTCCAATTCAATAACATTTTTGGAACAGCATTTGCACCAGTAATACCAGTCTTACTTCCAACTTTACAATTACTTGCTTGTATTGCTTGACAAGGATAAGTTTTTGGTCCACATTCTACATACTCGTAACTATCAAATAGTAAATGATATTTCTTTTCAAAGTTTAATGTTTCTTTTACGATTAAATCTTCTTCTTGCATTACTGCAGTGGGTTCTTCGACAGGATTTAATAATTCTAAGAACCAATTTTGTTTCTTTTTATTTAATTCTCCTCTATCTTTAACCGCTTTTTCAATTCCCTTGTAATTATAATCTTCTTCATAAATTTTTTCAGTTCCGTTTACTGTTAGTATTCCAGTAAAAGGTTTGTATGGTGTGTCAGTTGTTTGTCCTCCTCCAACAAAGCTTAATTCTCTTATTTCAGTTAAACCTTGTATCGTACTTGTTCCGCCACCAACTAAATCAGAATAATAATCATCATAATCAAATGTTTTTTCTCCAACACTTACTGATACTCCACCTTCACTTTGTAAACTAATATTTGAAATATCTACTAGTGAAACATTAAAGTTTCTAGTATATTCAATTGACAAATTTTGATCTTGAACAATACTTAAAAGACCAGAAATTAAAGCACCATACAAAGCATTACCGCCAAGAAGGCCACCTGCAATACCACCTAAATTGTTTCCTAGGATATCGCCAAGATTTCCAAAACCAAATGAATTTGCTCTAGATGCGAGGATGAACTGGGCTGTGAAAGGAGAGGTTTCTTTAGATGGGTTATTTTTATTTGATTCAGTAGAGCTAGTGTTATTAAATAAGTCATTATAACTAATATCCTCATTTTCACCCTTTCTTATTTCATTAACTATTTCTTCTAAGTTTTTTGTTAATTCTTCTCGGGTATTTCCATATGCATTTAGTGCTTTGCTGTTTGAAATTTTTATGAATGCAAAAAACTGTGTTTTTTTATTCTCTTCAATTTTAGTTACTTCGAATTCTATTCCATAAATATTTATTGGGTCAGTGTCAGCTCCGTCTATAGCTGGGATAGTAGCGCCTTCGTCTTTATTATAATAATCGGGGATATATATTTTTTGACCTGTTTGTAAATTATTCATTTGATCTGTAGTTTTTCCATTAAATGCTGCTATTTGTGATGCTCTATTATTAATTTGTGTTGAATCTGGATTCAAAGTGTAGATTTCTAAATTTTCGTTAGCAATTTTTTGTAGAGTGTCTCCTTCTTTAACAGTGTAAACTAAATAATTAGAACCTTCAATTTGTTCTTCAGTATATTTATCGGTACTGCTTGGGCTAAGATTTCCTTCTGATATAATTGCTGTTTGTGGTTTTGGTGTTGCAACAATATTTTCTTTTATGGTGTCTGCAGCTAGTGGTGTTGTTGGTTTTGTTTCTGGTGTTGTAGTAACTTCTGCTTTAGGTTTGCATGTTTCAATACAAGTTTTAATTTTAGGTTTATAAGTTGTATTAAAATCTTTTTGTATTTTTTCAATAGTATCTTTTCTTATTTTTGTAACTTCTTCATTTATTTTTGCAATTTCTGCATCTAATTTTGAACTAACTTCTTCAACTTCTTCCTCATATTCTTTTTTTAATTCTTGTGCACTAGTCTCGTTTTTACCAACTTTTTTTGAATTGATTTCATATAATGCATTAATTTCGTTTTGCCAGTCTTTTACTTTTTTATCAAAACCAGATTGTATTTGATTAAACCTAGTATTAGTATCTAAATGTGCTTTCCCAACAGAAAGTTTAAATTTTGCTAAATTATCAAGTTGTGTTTTTTTACAATTATTACAATCAGTTGTATTTTGTAATTTGTCCGAATTAAAATAGTTTTCCATTTCAATAATATCTTGAGTAGTTAAGTTAAACGATTCAACTAATTTTCCTCTTTCCTCTTCTACTTGTGTTTTTACTGATAATTGTTCTCTGGTTACTCTTGTCTTAAACTCATTATTAGCTTTGTTTAGCATTCCTGATACTGAATCCACTATGCTACTCCCAAAGATTTTACTTAACCATCCTTCTTCTTTACTAGTTAATAATCCTATTACTCCACCTATTATCATATCATTAATTACTTTATCCCAATCAAAATCTTTTTCTCCACTAACACTAGCAGTAACTGTTTTACTCGTACAATCATTTCGTAAATAACCTCTGTCAATTCCATCACTATCATTGTATGGACTATCATAAACATCATATTCGTATCTTGATAAAGAAAAACATGATTGTGTATCGTCTAGTATTGCTTTAACATTTCCAATCAATTCTTGTTTTTGATTTCCAATTCTACCATGAACTAAATTATTATACGCTCCTGGTAAGTCTCCTTTGTTTCGTGTAATAGTAACATCTTTGGATTCATTTGGACTTAGTGTAAAAATTTTATTATCTAATGTTAATTCTGAATCAATTTGGAAACTAGCTGATTGGGGACAATTATTTGTTATACTAAATGATCCGCTACCTTCTTCTTCTACTCTTATTAAATCAGATCCGATTACCATGCAACTAGAATCAATTATATCAATAGAATAATCTATTGTAGTATTAAGCACTTGATCTTTTGAATCAGTTTTATTTATTGTTTCAAATACTATTGTTCCAGTTGTTGTTCCAATAGTTCCTCCAAATGGAGTAAATCTTAATATTACTGGGATAATTTCTTGTCCATCAACACTTGGTTTGAATACTCTAGTATAACCTCTGCTTAATCCAGTATATGCTCCGTTAGTTGTTACTGAAAAACTTCCTGATAAATTACCACTAGGATTTAACATTGCGCCTAAATTTTTTAAATTTGCTGGTATTCCATCTACTAAACAATTATTTCTTATTTCAAAACCAAATTCTATTTCTTCTCCTTGTGTAGTAGCAGTCCAACTATTAACTGTTACTTCTAAACAACTTGCATTATCAACATCTTTTCCTAATCCTATTCTTATTTTTGTATCAATTTCTTTTATCCATGTTCTAAAATCGTTTCCAACTATTATTTGGAATTTTCCTTCAATATCATCTGCCATTGGTATTATTCTTGCACTAATTACTTTGAAATCAATTTCTTCATAATCATTTGATTGTATTTTTAATCCTTTGAACGAATCAAAATATGATTCCATTTGCATTTCACTTATTAATCCCTTTGTTTTTCCTTCGTATCTAATTTCTTTTATTGTTAAATCAAATCCTGTTTTATTTTCAATTTTAACTTTTTTTACATCTTCTTTTTTTGTTTGTGGATTAACTGTAAAATCTAATGTTGTTGGTGTTACATCAACAATATCCTCGTTTATTTTTAATTCAATTTCTAGTGTTTCATATTCTGATTTTTCAATACTAATTTTTAATAATTCTCCAGGTAGTGAAGCGGGTATTTCTATTGTTCCAATTCCAATACTATTAGTTTCTCTTTCTAATAATTTGTTACCAAATCTATCATATAATTTTATTCTTGCACCATTTATTTCAAGATTATTTGCAATATTTTTTACTCGTATAGTCAATATTTGTTTTTTTCCTGAAACAATTTTTGGTAAATCACTTTGATATTTATCATCAAACATATATTCTGCTTTCATTTTTTTATCAGATAATACATTAAAATTAAATATTTTTTCAAATAAAATACTAGTTGAATCTCGTAACCTTAATATTAATGGCGCATAACCTGTTTTTTGTGGGATAACTTCTAATTTTGTAAAAGATATTTCTGTTTGTTTCTTAAAATTACTAGTATCCATCCAATTAGTAATATAATTATTTATTGTTCCATTTATTGGAATACTTTGCGCATTAATAATATAATAATCTTTTAAAAATAAATTTTCTTCTGTATTCTCTAATCTTATTTTTGTATTCTCAAAATTTGTTTGTGATGCATTATAAAGTTTTATTGCTAGTTCATAATCAGTATTATTTTTTACGTCAGCACTAGTATCAAAAGAACTTATTATTCCATCTTCATCTTTTATTGTTGAAGTAATACAAAAAGAGTGTTCGCCTTGTGTCTCGCATAAGGATTCTGTTCCAATCCAAATATATTGTGTTTTTGTAATAGCGTATAAATTATTTTTAATATTATTAGAAAAAGTTGTTCCTAATTGTTCGTCCATTGGATCTCTTTCATAACCACTATCATTTCCCCATACTCTATAACCAAGTTTAAGTTGCTCGTTCATTTTTGCATTTTCTTTTATTTTTATTAATACTCCTACTCTTATTCTTCCAACTTCATATCCGTATTGGGTCCAAATAACTTGTCCCCATTTACTCTCATCAAGGTTTCTATATTCGCTATCAATGCTATATCCTTTTGGTGGATTATAACTTGCTCCATAACCGCTTTCGCTACCAATATCATTTGCTGCAAATACTTTTTGGCCTGGTGCTAAAATTTCTTTAATATATAATCTATCAAGTTCTGTTTTTGAAATATTTTCTTCTCCAACTCTAGCAAAAAATCCTAATTCAGAATATCTTTTAGGCGCAACTATTTCAAATACTGCTAAATATTCTTCTCCTGGTTGTGCTCTTAGTACTTGTAAATCATTCTTAAATAATCCAATTGGTGTTATTGCAATTTCTTCTACTGGTGGTTTAGTTAATGTAACTTCATAATTTACTTGATTATTTCCTTTTACTAGTTTTGGTAAAGTCATATAACTTTCAAAACCTTCTTTTCCAACAACAGCATATATTTTTTGACCAGCTTTTACTTGGAAACTAATTGTTCCATTAGTATTTTCAATAATCTTTTTTCCAGTAATCTTAGTATTACCATATTCTTCAAATAATTGTACTTCAGCAAATATTATCGGTTCATCATATTTATCTTTTACTTTAACATTTACTGTTGCTAAAGGTAACTCTAATTGGATTATTATTTCTTCTCCAGAATTAATTGCAGTGAATTCTTTTGCATTACTCCATCCACTATAATCGCCCTTATAAGCAAAAATTTTATATTTCTCATTTATCCCCGTATATTTTACTGGTGCCCAATCTACTTTACCATTAAAATCAGTTATCTTATCAGCATAACTACTCTTGTAAGTGTCATCTTCATTTTCATGAAATATTATTACTCTAGCATAATTAATTGCTTTATCATCTTGATCAATTACTCGTACTTTTAAAGTTCCGCCACAATTACCATTATCAGTTTGTAAATTTAATACTACATTATCTCCTACTTGAACTTCTTTTATATCTTCACAATAACCATCTTTTGTTGCGATTACAAAGAAAGGCCCTTCTTGTCCAACTTCAAAAATAACCATTCCATTAGTATCCGTTCTTTTATTAGTAATTTCACTATTGCCTTTTCTTAATGTTACAAGAACATCATTCATTTTTGTTGAACCTCTTTTTACTTCAACACTAATTTGGCCTAAAACACTTTTTGTAAGATTAATCGTTTTTGTAATAGTATCATTTGATTGAACAGTAACAGTTTGAGTTGTTCCTGCTAAAAAACCATTTTCAGCTTTTGTTTTAAAAATATAATCTCCTTCTAAAATATTAAAAGTAGCTGAACCATTAGTACTAGTAACTGTTTCTTCTGGAACATAAGGATAATCTGCTCTATATGCCATAACACTTAATTCTTCACTAATTCGTTGACCATTACTTTCTAATAAAATAATTGCTTCTCCTTTTTCTTTTGGAATAATTTCTTTTAAAATTATTTGAGTTGAAGAAGTAGAAATTGTTTGAGTTTTGGTTTCATAATTTTGTGATGTAACAGTTAGAGTTAATTGACCACAATTACTGGGAACATTAACATTATCAGTTCCACTTGTGATAGTAGTGCTTTCTGGATTAGGACCATCAGAACAAGAATAACTTAGAGTTAAAGAATCGGTTATTAAAGAATTAGTTTGTTCGTTTAAAAACATTAGAGTTCTAGCGCTAAAACTTATTGAATCTACATTAAGAGTAATTTGTTCAACGGTTTCTGAAAACAATATTTTTATTGGCAAAGTAGTTTTTTTATTGTCTTTTTGAGCAGTGACATTAATTGTTTTACCATATGGGACTTTAATTCCTTCTAATAAACCAAAATCATTAGAATAAAAAGTTTCATCAATACCTTGGATAGTTACTTGTGCATTGCCCACACCTTGTCCTTGAGGGTCAATGATTGTTAATTTTAATATAGCGTCAGGTTCTCCAACTAACCCTAGCATTGAAATTATTAATAATAGTAAAACAACTAATATTAATAATAAGGTTAATGCGAAACTTGGTGCAACATCATCAATTCTATCTACAATTTTATAGATTGGTAGGTGTTCATCAATTTTATCTAAACTAGAATACCAGCTTTCTTCAGCTGAATAATATATTTCTTTTAGTCTGTCACCAAAACCCATAAAATCACGTTATATATAACTAGATAATTAACACTTCTTTATTTAAATACTTTTCCTAGAATTTTTTATAAAACTTAGAAAATTTTTAATTTTCTAGATAAGTAAATTTATTTGCTTGGATTCATTAAAGAGTGTATTTTAGTTTTGCTTGATATATTATATTTTTTATAATAATTCAAAATTATTTTTTTATTTTAATAAAGATTCTTTTAATACTTCTAATGCTTTTGTTACATTCTCTGGTTTTTCTAAGGTCATTCCAAATGAGTCTTGTGGCCATAACTGCATTTCTAAAATTAAAGGTAATGCAATTTCTATTACTAAGGCTAATATTATTGCGCCTAATAATAATGCTAAAATATTTTTTCCTTCTTGTAGAAAATATTTTTTTCTATTAAAATCATCAAATAATATTGAACCTAGTTTTAATCCAGCATATGTTGCAAGAATTATTGGAATAATATATAAAAATATTATTGAATTTTTTTTTGCACCTAATGCTAATCCTATTAATGCGTGTGGAATAAATGAAACAAAACCAAAGAAAATTGTTCCAAAGAAAAAGCAGATTAATATTATTGTTATTAACGGGTATTGTCCAATAAAATTTGGCATTGGGTTTAGAAACGAAATTATATAACTGCTTAATAATGTGATTAAACAGATTACTAAAAAGATTAGTGCTTTTTTATCCAAGAAAATTACCTCGCTTTAGGTGTTTCTTGAGTATTTGGTTTTTCTGTATTTGGTTGATTTTCATTAGGAGTATTAATTGGCACTGGTTTTACTTGACTTTTTAATAATTCGCTTTCATTCCAAATAATACTATTACCATTATCGCTAACACAAGCAGTCTTTAATTTTAATTGTTGGATTATTTGTTCTAGTGTTGGCATTTGATTTAGTGTTATTTCTAATAATGCATCATTTCCTCTTGTAGTAATAGTTTGAGTTTTTCCTTCGTTAAAAATAATTGTTTTGCTTGTAATTGTTGCACCATCATTATTTTCTGTTTTGAAAATAATTCTTCCATTGTTAGGATAATAATATAATCCAATTAATTCTTTTGCGTTAGTTGTTATGCCTGGACTAACTTTGAATCCACCTGTTGTTTTTGTATCATTAATTATTCCATTATTATATCTCCAATTAATTAATGTGGCGTCAGTAGTATTATTTGTTATTTTGTATATTAATTCTTTTTCTAATGCATGTAAGCTTGCGGTTAGAACTATTGGTGTTCTTTTATAAAATCCTTCTGAATCAATTATAATATTTTTTGAATTTTTAGTAGAAGAATTTTCTATTTCTTCTAAATTAAATCCTTTTAATAAAATTATATTATTTGCTGATTTTTTTACAATATTTTTGTCGTTTACTCTAATGCTAATATTAGCGTTAGTACCTACTATTTGTGCTGTGTCTCCGTCTATTGTTAAAGCGTATTTTCCTACTCCGTTTAATCCAGTTATATTATAAGTAAAGTTTTGTATTTTATCAAATTGTGTGCCAATTTTATCAAATAATTGTTTTTGGTATATTGGTAAAACATTATTTTCGGCTGTTAAATACAAACTTTTTCCTGAACTAGAATATTTGTCATCAAATTGTGTTAACAAATTTATTTTTTTCAAATTATCATTTTTCTGATAAATTAAATCTTTTCTTAATAAATCATTTTGCAAATCTCTTTTGCTTTTTATTAATTGTATTACTTTTGGACTTCCTCTTGCAATAATTTCTATTTCTTTCTTAGTATAAGTAGTTCCACAAGTAGTTACGCTTTCTATTTCGCTATCACTTGAAACAATTGTATTAATATTCAAATATTCTTCTGCAGAAATATAGTTTATTTTTCCTGTTGTAGTATATGTTAAAAATAATTCTTCAAAATCAATACTCTTATCATTTTTAATTTGTAATAAAACATCTCTCATTTGTGCTATTGGTAATATTCCTTCTTTAGCTTCGATTATTATTTGTTTGTCATTTCCTTGTAAATATTTACTAAAATCAAATACATTGTTTATGGGTTGTTGATTTATTCCAGAGTAAACATTTATTTTTGTAATATTATTTTCTTTACAAATATTCAAATCTATTTTTGGTGCTAACTTATAAATTTCTGATAATAATACTCCTTGTTGGCCACTAAAATTAGCTTCTAATTCGTTTCTAATTTTAACTGTTTTTTCCATCAAGAATAATTTTAACATTTCATTATTACAAAAATTGTTTTCACAATAATTTGTTAATTCATTTAATTCTAATTCTTTTGCACTAGTTTTTTCTATTAAGTTTATACCATATTCTTCTGCGTTCTCAATACAAGTTCCTTGTTCGCTTACTTGTGCTAAAATATTGTCTATTTGTCCTGGTGTATATTTTAATGCACATTGAGGATAATTTTTTGATAATTGCTCCATTATTTCACTAGCTTTTTTTCCAGTTCCTGCGATTTCCCTTATTATTCTTTCACAATCTACTTCTCCTATTCCAGCAACATAACAATCTCTTTCTGCATTAAATCCTTGTGGAGGAACAAACCCTGGTCTAGTTACAATTACGCTTAAAGGCCATCTTACTTCTCCTTTTTGAAAGTTTATTGCTCGTGTTAATGTTCCTATAACATTTGTTTTAATATAAACACATTGATGTTGTATTCCGCTTCTGTCAATTTCAACCCATAGATTAGGGCCTAGTGTGTTATTCAAAATACTTCCTGTTTTTGATGTACTAACATTTATTTTTACTCCGCCAAATTCACTATCATATTTTAGATTACTAATACTATCCATTAATCCGCAATTTTTTGCATTTGATAAATTCATTCCTTTAACTGCTTGTTGTTGGTATTGTTGTTGTAATGGGTATTGTTGTTGGTATTGCATTTGGTATTGCGGTAATCCACTCATTCCATTTGATGGCATTGGACCCACTTTTACTGCTGGCGGTTCCGAAATATGTTTGTAAACACCATTTTGGCCAAATTCTACATCTGGGATATTTCCAATACTATTACTTCGTCCTTTCCAATATGTTATCAAATCTAGTGCTTTTTTTTCTTGTTCGCCAACACATTCTTCTGGCCTAGCATTTGGATCTCCCCAATTTATTGCAGAATCCACACTTTCTAATAATCTATAATTATCTTCTATTGTTACTGGGAAAGTCATACATTGTTGACTACCATATTGATTATTATAAGAAACATTTAGTGTTCCGTAAGCGCCAGTTCTTGCATCAGTTTCAGTTGCCCATTGTCTAATATCTGCTAGATTACTAAATAATCCATAACTACTAGTTTTTGAATCAAATAATCTTCTTTGCGGAATATATTGTGCACTTGGCATTACTTCAAAAGTAATTTCTTCTATTGTCCCGTTTGTTGATTCAATTATTTGTTGATCAAATGTTCTTGTTCCTGTAATAAAAGCACAAGCATTTCCCCCGCACTCGCTTCCTTGCGGCATAAAATATTGTGAATAATTTTGATTTACACTAGGATATTGTCCAGCATAGAATTGTTCTTGTCCGGGTTGTAAATACCTAATATCTTGATTAGTAGTCGCGTTTGGAGCATCGCATTTTAATGAAACAGTATTAGTTCTACTTAGCATTACTCCAGTATCATAACAATAATTAAATACTTTATATTTTTCTGCTTTGTATAAGAATGAATTAAAAGTTAATTTGTTAACATTTACTTTAATACAATCCTTATCAATTTCGCCTAATTTTCTAACAGTTACTTTTACTGTGCCTATTTTATTTTTACTTTCTTCTGTGCCTTGTACTTTTGCATTTACGCTAACATTATATTTTCCTAGCGTATATCCTGAACTAACAATAATACTGTTATCACTATTACTAGATATAGTAAATTTTTCTTCAGAAACATTTAATCTTGAATCAGTATCCAAATCAATTTCAACATCAACCGCACAATTATTTGTTATAATAAAACTATTTTGTTCATATTGTGCCGGGCCTTGTTCTGCTCCCATAAATGGTAACATTGTATTCATACCATATGGCATTGAACCCATGCCCATTGGATTTCTAAACCCTTGGTAATTTTGTTGACTATTTTGAAAGTTAGCTGATAGGTTACTTGTCATTATCCTATTCTGTCCTAAATTCCATCCAGCTACTTCAAGTATTAATCCGCCAGCAGGTTCTTTTATTTCAATACATTTTGATAGATTACTCATAGAAATATTTGCACTAGTTTTTGCTTCTATTTCTTCACTAACATCAGCTTCAATAATATTTTTTGCTTTAAAAATAATATCAATTTTTTGTGTTCCTGACGAAACATTTGAATTAGGATTAAATCTTACTGTTAAAACTTCTTTAGCATTTTTTTCAAAAAAATTATTTACTTTTGTAAAAGTATTATTTAATGTTGCATTAGTAAACCCATTTCCAGAAATACTTATTGTTCCTAATTTACTTATATCACTTAACTTAGCTTCTATTTCTTGTAAATTTACTTGTATGCCTTCAGCAGTACAACTATTCATTATTTCAATTGTTTGAGTAGATTCATTAGTAGATGTATTAAATTCTATTGTGCCTGGTGAAATTTTTAAACATTTATCAGAATCAATATATCCTGGCATACTTAATCGTATTCTAACTGGAATACTATTTTCAAATATTTGTGTTGTTCCTTCTATGGATGTATTAATTATAATACTTCCTTCTATTGTTTTTGGTTCCTTTAATTTTTGTGCTAATGCGTTTGGCCTAATTTTAACTGAATAATTAGCATCTCCTTCGCTAGGAATTTCTTTGCCTTTTAAATCTTCATTAAAAGAAATATTAAAGAAAGTTTCTAATTCACCAGTAGTGGCTACTCTTTCAATTTTTACTTTTTGGGTAGTAGCATTTTCTAATAATATTGTTTCTTCAATACTAACTATTTCTCCAATTTTTATTGTGTTGTTTATCTGGGGTGGAGTTATTAGTAATAATTTATCATCAACTTTTTTTTCTAATATAAATTCATCATAACCTTCTTTTCTGGCAGTAATTGTTATTGTATCTCCAATTTTTGGTGCGCTTAATTCGTATTGGGCTATTCCATCAGAAGTAGTTTTAATAGTAGTTAGTATTGTAGTATTAGATTTTATTTCTATTAAAGCATCTCTTAATGGAATATTACCATCTTTTAATTCAAAGAACATTGTGTTATTAATATAAGGAATTATTTGCTTTGGTATTAGGTCTAATAATATTTTTTTGTTTGAAGGAACATTAATTATTATTACTTGGTCTAATTCATTTTGTATTGTAGAATTTAATTTAATTTTTATTTCATTTGTTCCTGATGTAATTGTTTTAAACAAAATTTTTATTTCAGTATAAGCATCCATTGAAAGATTGCCTAAATTAATTGGATCAGTTCGTTCTATACCATTAATAATTATTTTTTCAATTGATATTCCGCTTTCTTCTAATTCTAATACTACTCCGCTCATATTTTTTCTACTTACGATTCTAGTTGTAAGTTCATAATCATTATTTTGTATTGCATTGTATTTATTGCTTATTATTTGTGTTCTACCAGCATTAGTTCCAGTCAAAGTTTTTATTTCATTACTAATACAAAAATTGTTTTTACACAAACTAGTTGTTCCACTGGTTAGTAAATAATTTTTTGCGCTAGAATAAAATTCGTGTCCTTGATTAAAATTTTGTGGATCTCTAAGGGTTGTTGCTCCTTTTGCCCAACCTCTATACCATAAATTTAATCCAGAATTAACTGGTGCATCTTCTATTAATAATTCAAATTCAATTTCATAAATTCCTGATTTAATATTATCCCATTTTGCTTCAATCCATTTTGCGGTTCCATTAGTAATATTTTTTGAATCAATACTATAACCATTGTTTGGATAATATGTTGTTCCTTTTAAATTAACATTTGCACTACTGTCCGTTTTTCCTATTTTAATAGAATCTTCTTCTAACAAATTTATTGTTTGTTCTGTTGCATTTCCTGTTCTAATATGTAATCCTGCTTGTGAAAAATTTCCTTTAGGGACTTCTAAAACAGCTTTTACATTATAAATTCCTTGACTAATTATTCTCTCAGTTCCGATTTCGCTATCAGCTAAATAAACGCCTAATATTTTTGCACTAAGTTTACCACTTTCTTTTACCATTAATATTTGTTGAGTGTTAGTTGCGCCTGCACTTGGATAAGTTGCAATTGTATTATAATTCAAATAATCAGTTGATTCGATTACAAAGTAAATTCTTTTATCTGCTCTAATATCAAAATTAGTTTTTCCTAAAGCATCAGTGAATTTTTCTTCTTCAATTTCTTTAGTAAAAAAATTAATTGCTTTTATTGTTGCATTCATTATTGGTGCAAGAGATTCATCTAATACTTCTAATTCAAAATTTCCTTGACCAATATCTAATATTACTTCTAATTGAGTTTGACGTCTAGGCATTATTTGTATTGCGCTTGATGTTACTCCTCTAAAATTTTCTTTTATTGCATAAACATAATAACTAGCTAAATCTAAATTATAAAATTCTATTAATCCATCTGCGCCCGTAGTTTTTTCTCCAATAACCGTATCATCTAATTTTTTTAAAGTTATTTTTACATTACTAATAGGTTCTTTTTTAGAATCAACTATGCTAACTAGTAATGATTGTGAATTATTTTCATTTGCTTTTACTAAATCAAAATTAACTATTTCTCCACTATTTGCTTTTTTTGTTTGGCCAATTAGATATTGTGGGTGTTCTACTGCAATAGTATAATTTGTTCCTTGTGGTACATTAAATATTATTTGTCCTGTTGCGCCAGTTATTTGTGTATCAACTTGATTTTGAGTATTAGATAATTTTACTTCTACTCCGTTTATTGGTAAACCATTTTCAATATCTTTTATGTTAACTGTTATTGTTGATGAATTACTTTTTTGTAATGTAATATTAAATGTAATAGTTTCATTTTTTCTTAAATCTTTTAATTCACCTAATAATGATCCGTCATAATCTAAAAAATTTCCTGTGGGAGAATGTGTTGTAATATAATATTTTTTTACTGGCATTTCTTCAAAAACAATAGTGCTTGTTCCAGCATTAACTATTTTTGTTTGTATTACTAAACCATCTTCGCTTTTTGCATTTACACGTAATCCTTCTAAATTTTCTTCACTATTAATGGGAACAGTTATTGTCCCAGTGTTTATTTCAATTGGTTCTATTACTACATTATTTGTTCCGGAGAATGATGCTGTTCCATGAACAATATTATATCCTAAAACATTGTCTACTCTTATCTCTGGACAATTAGAAAAATCTGCTGTAAAAATCCCGTTAGAATAACTGCCTGTTTTTTGTTGATTTGTTGAAACACAAGTGTATGTTACAAATCCTGTTCCAGTTATTAGTTCGCCATTAGCTTTTTTTAATGTGATTGCTTTTGTTAATAATGCGTCTTCTTTTAAAATATTAAATTTTTGTTCTTTTCCTGTTGGTTTAATAAAATCTTTTGTAATTGTTCCATAACCACTTTTATCGATTTTTATAGTGTATTCTTTATCATCTAAATAAAATACTGCGTTTCCAATTGTATTTGTTTCTCTTGTATCAACAATTTCGCCATTATAATAAACACTTACGCTTGCAGAAAGTAATGGGGAATCATTTTCATAAACTCCAATTATTAATGCTTGACTAGTTCCTATTATTAAAAAATAGATTAGTAAAAATAATAGTATTACTAATAGTATTGCTAGTGGAAAACTTGGTATTTTTTTTTCTTCTATCCAATCTACTGTGCTTCCAATAAAAGGTAATTTATCTGATGCTTTATCTATTAATGAATACCATTTATCTTCAATAGAAAAATATGCTCCTTTTAAATCAACCATTTGCTCGCCTAACCTTAACTTATTCTAATTAATACTTGTATTATTCTTGATAATATATTCTTTTATGATATTTATTAACTTATCTAAATTATATTCATTTTATTATAGATATTAATAATAAGAACTATTTTTATATTTAAACTTACTGGAATTTGGAATTTTTGATTAGTTATTTTTGTTTTTTTGATATTTTTTAATTAGTAGTATTTAACTGTTAATTTATCTTTTTTATTTGTTTTAATATTATTAATTTGATATATTTACTATTTTATGCATTTACTTTTTTATACACTTTTCTTCGCCATTAGTACACGTTCCTAACTCCTTATCTTGTATTGGAAATTCTTTACTGCGTATTCCTATAGCATATCTATTTTTTTCTCCACTAACAATATACAATGGGTTAGTGTCCTCAAATATTACTGTTGTTTCAACTTGTTTTATGCTTGAACAATCTAATTTTAATTCGGTTCCAAGAGCACCGTCTATTATTTTTGTATTTTTTGATTGACTTACTGCATAAATTTTATTGAATGGGCACCCTGATGCTTTTACAATTCCCATTGAACTTTCTGCATTTATTCCTCTTCCTTCTTCTAAGTTATAATTAACGAATGTGCCTATGTTATCTAATCTTCCCGGGTTAGTATAACCTGTTTCAATATATTTGTTTTCAGCATTAACGCAAATATTTGCTCTTGCAAAAGCCGTTAATTCATTTCTTCCATTTGCAATTCCAATAGTGTAATTTTTACTTGATAGTAAAATATTTGCATTATTGTTTTCTGTTATTAATTGTGTTAGTGTTTTTGTTCCTGGTTCCATACAATTTTTCCCCCAGTTTTCTCCTCCTGCTATTAATGGATTTGTTCTTGGTTCACAACCAGTATCACAATAACCTAACATTCCGGTTTTTATTGTTTGGCCATTATATAATAAATCTTCAAATTCTATTATTGCTCCAGAATTTTTTTGCCAAGCTTCATGTACTGCTTTAAAGAATCTTAATGGTACATAAATGTTTAATCTAGTTTTTTGTAATATGGGAAATTTTATTTCTTCTCCTGATACAAGATCTTTTACTATTATTAGTGGTAATGATTCATATGCTTCTGGTGACATTTTATCTAATGGTATAATAAAATAAAATGTTCCAACGTCACAAGTGTCTGCATCACAACCTACAATATCTAAAAAATCTATTTCATTAATATTATTTTCAATCGTTTGTACGATTGCATTTTCTAAATTTGTTATTGCATTTTGTTCTCTTGAACTTAATGAAATATGATATTTACCATAACTTCCATCGTGAAATTGGTTAATAGTTTTTTTTGCAACAAGTTCAATTGCTGCATTAAAAGTATTATTTGTTTGTTCATTTCCATTTGCATCAACAATCATATTTCCTTTTAATAAAATACTGTTCTCAAAATTCGTTTTTAAATTTTCCCAAGTTTCGCCTGATCTAATATCGTCAGTATCAATAAGATTAAATTTTACGTTTCTTTGAATATCTTCTTCACTCACTGTTAAATATTCTTCTAATTGTTTTCTAAAATTATAATTAAATGTTTGTAAAGCATCAGCTCTTGCTATTGCTGCGGCATCACTTAAATTAAAATTATTTGTTATTATGTATACTTCTCTTCCTATTGTTTCTTCTGTGCTAATTAGCATGTTCCATAATATGAATCCTGTTGTTAATAGTACTGCTGCAACAAGTGCTGAAAATAAGTGAAATCCTCTTGATTTTAGAAAAGCTTTTGTTTTTTCTTGCATGATAAAAAAATGCTTTTCAAGTTAAAAATAGTTTGCTTTTATACAAATTTGTGATTACTTTTTTAAGTTATAATTGTTTTTATTTTTTTAAAGTTTTTTTATTAAAAATATTTTTTTGGCATTATTTTTTTGTAGATTTTAATAAATTTTATTTTCTTATTTATTTTGTCGAACATCTATTGTTCTTGGTTGTACTCCATTAACAATTGTAAAGAATTCTTTTTGTTTTGTTTCGTCCGAATACATTTTTTGTGCAACTTGCATATCCACATTAATACTTTTATTTTCCTCAAATATTTTTAGTATTTGTTTTAATTTTTCTTTTATTTCACTTGTTTTTCCTTCTAATTCTCTTGTCAAATCCCCGTCGCTTGGCTTTTGAACAATTATTATTCCTGTTATTATTTGTTCGTTTAGTAGTTCGTTATCAAATGTTTTCATTGTTGTATCTTCACTATATTTTTTTACGAGTAATGCGAATTCGGTATTATTAAAATATTTTTTAACATTATCTATTTGAACTTTTGTGAATCCCGCATCTGAGAGTTTTTCTATTAACTCTTTTGAACTCATTTTTAATCCATAAATATTTAACATTCTTTCTTCTGGTCTTTTTTCATTTAATTCTTTAAACCATTTTAATGGTGTCCCATTTAATTCTTTATTTTTTTCTTCGCCTAGTGCTATGCCCATTTCTCTTTTTAGTTCAGGCGTATCTACTCTTTCTAAATGTGCTTTTAATCCACTATCTTCTTCTGTTTCACCACTAATCTTATTTTCAATTATTATTTTATAAGTAATTCCTTTTTCTAATTCTTGTTCTGGTATTATTGTTAATGATTTATTTAATGCGTTTGCTGTTTCTCCAAGTTGTTCTTTATAAAAATATGCGCCTGCAAGATTAGCAAATGCTCCACAACCTGCACTTCTAGCAATACTTCCAATCATTTTTAAACTAAAGAAATTGCCTAGTTTTTTACCAAAGGATCTATCTTTTGTAATATCAATAGCTTTCATTTTAGATCTAATATCTGCTTTCATTGCTTCTTGTAATTGTGTAAAATTATCTCCTGCTAATTTGAACATATCATCACTATTTCTTATTGCTGTGTTAGTAGCGTCGTTAATAACTGCATTAATTTTTCCTTTAACTACAATATGGCTTTTTATTTGTTTTATTGTGGATACGCGTCCTCCTGTAACCATTGGAGTTGTTATTGTTTGAACCATATCATCATAACTATTTGCTGGAATATTATTTAGAATTTTTGTTTTTAAATCAAGTATTTGTGTTGTATTCAAATTTTGTTTCATTCCAATTTCTCGTGCTATTTGATCTACTGAAAGTTCTATTTGGCCTTTTAATAATCTTGAAGCATCTGGTGCATTTTGGATTTGTGCTACTATTGAATTATCAATTAAATCTATTTTTCCACTAATAATCTCAGGAGTAATTCTTGATATGTCTAAATTGTTTATTAATTGTCCCATTTGTGATCCTGGTTTTAATTTTGTTGCAAGTACTTGTGGTGTTAAGTTTGGTGTTCCTGATGCGCCTACTAAGGATTCCATTTGTTTTACCATGTCTTTATTTACTTTTCCAAAAGAATTATCTATTGCTTTACTAATCACTTCGTTTGCTTCTTTTGGCGTTAAGTCAACGGATCTTCCTATAACGGGAATTTTTCTTTTAATTGCAGTATTATGTAATTCCATATATTGTTTTTTGAATTCTTCTGCTAGATTAGCCGAATAATTTTTTGTGAATTCAGTAGCATTTGAGGGGATTGTATTAAAAGTATTTTTTATTACTTCAGTGGTTTGTTTTTCCCATTCTGTTTTTAATAAATCAGCACTCCAATTAGCAATATTTGGGTTTAATGCGCCTATTTGTCCAAGTGCTCCATATCTAACAGTATTTACTGCTAGTCTTTCTGCAGCCCCTGTGGCTAATCCTGTTCCCCCCATGTTTATTGCAAATGCATCGAATTCTTTCACTTCAACAAATTTATCTGGTATTTCAAATGCTGGTCCAATTAAGGGGATTTTTGTAAGTGTTGAATATAATGATTTAAACCAATTATAATTTGATGCTAAATCTTTTTTGAATAATGTTGCTGCGGGAACAAAACAATCTGCTACAACACTAAATGCAACATTTATTCCACCAGTTCCAAGATTACAAACTGTTGTTGCAGAAGTACAAGCTATTAAATAACTATTAATTGCTTTTTTTCTATCCTCTGCTTCTATATCAAGTGCTTTTTTAGTTGGTTGTGTTGTACCATCTGCTTTTGCTATTAAAGTGTCATCTAATAAACCTTTTTCAACAAGATCATCTGAATAATTTTTTAGGTTAGGTATTATTTGTGGGTCACCTTTCCACATTGCAGTAAAATAATAAGGATTTTCTTCGCCTCTTTTATTTCCTAGAAATGCTTTGTTTGTTAGAATTTTTATTAAATCATCAGGGTGTAAAGAATCAGTAACAATAGTTACTTTTCCATCTACATCAGCTGTGCCTCTAGAATTCCCAGCACTCTTATTTATTGCTTTTACAATAAATTCTACTCCGTTACTATGAAGGTATGCTCCGTCTGCTCCTTGCAAAATATCTGGTGTGGAGTATGCACAAATTTCTATTCTTCTAGAATAATTTTTTTCAACTCTTTGTGCTAGGACTTCTAATTTTACAGGTTCTATTATTACTTCTTTATAATTTTTCCCAACAGCATATTCTATTTCATAATATTTGTTATCTTTATTATCTTCTTCACTAATAGTTATTCTAGTAACATTCGTAAACGCTTTATTTATTTCATAAGGATTAATATTAAACACGATTTCTTCTGGAATATTAGAACTAATTTCTCCACTAATACATCCGCCATCTTTTCCCATGTTAAGTGTTGTAGTATCAAGTTCTAAATTTAACCCGTCTTTAAATCCACTAGCATCTTCTAATCTAACACAAGTATATTTGTTCTCCGCTTTTACTAGACAATTATTTCCAAAGTTACCACTAAGTGAATTAGTAATTAATTTTGATAATTCTTGTTCAAACGCTTTTTTTGTTTGTTCATTCATTCCTTTTGTTGTGGGATTAACTCTTACTTCAATTATTTTTGTTTCTCCACCAATCAAACATAATTCCGCTAGTGAACTTGTTAGTGCGCCTTCTTTTAGAATAATTTTGTTACCATTACCAAATCCTATTCTATTATCATTTTTAAATAATTTTTTTGAAAGTGTTTCTGCTAAATCTGTTAAAGGTGCTTCTGCTTCAATACTAGTTAACCATGTTCCACCAGTATCTTTTAACGAATATTTTTCATCTATGGGCGTAAAATTTATTAGATTTTCAATACTCTCAACACATTCTTTTGTTTGTATTTTTCCGTCTCCAATTAAACTAGCGGCTTTGATAACAACAATAGGCATTGTAAAATCAACACCTTCTGCACTAACTGGGAATACTCCGTTTATTTCAATATTATAATATCCGCATCCTTTTAGTTGACTATCAATTAAAATTTGTCTACCATATCCACTTTGAGCGATTTGGCCCATGGTCTGTTCATCAACTATCATTGTTTCGTATCTATAATTTCCGCCTAGTCCAGTGAATCCTTGTGTTCCTTTTGATATTTCTTCAAAAGAATTTTTTATTGTTTGAACACTAATAACATCATTCTTTAAATATAAATCAAAGTTTGTTGTTTGTGTTCCAATATCACTAAATGTACAATATCCTTTTCTAAAACAAGCCATTTTTTCATTAGTTTTTTGTGCAGAGTATGCTTGTGATTCTGCTTTTTTTATTGCTTGATCCAATTTTTTTGCAATATATTCTGCTGCTTGTTGTGCATCACAATAACCATTAGCACAATCAATTCCAGTTGCGCTTCTAGGGATATCAATTCGTGTTTCGCCTTCTCCGCAAACCATTGCTTTTATTCCAGTTTCAGATTTACTATATTCTTCATTAAAATTAACTCCTGAAAAAATATTTACATTAAATGGTTTTGCTTCTATTGGAGTTTGACTAATTTCGGTTAACCCTCT
>JAQVNZ010000009.1 GCA_028702895.1 Candidatus Iainarchaeum sp.
TGTGTTGTTGGAACAGGAAATGCAATGAGTGTTATTAAAGATGGTGACGAAGTAACAATTGATGGTTATAATGGAAAAGTTTATTCGGGTATTATTAAAATAGATTATAAAAAAGAAGAGATTAATGTTCTTCATCCAGAAGAAATTGATAATATTGAAATTGGTTTACATAAAGAAGCTCAAAAAAAATCGTGTGAACCAGAATTAAAAGAAAAGATTGTTAAAATTAAAACTGATTTTGGTAAAAAAGAATTTGAAAAAATGTCAGAAGAAGAAAAAGAATTAGAAGTAAATGAATTAACAAGAATTTTAAAAAATCTTAGTATTAAAGTAAAGGTTAATGTTGCATTACCCCAAGCAGCAGAACAAGCAGCTAAAACAAAAGCTGATGGGGTTGGATTACTACGAGCAGAACACATGATTACTAGTTCAGGAATGCATCCGGCAGAATTTATTAGACAAGGAAAAGAAATTGAATTAAAAAATATTGTTAAAAATAATATAAAAAACGTTGCAGAAAGATTTTCGGGCCCAGTTTGGTTTAGAACATTTGATGCAAGAAGTGATGAGTTTCGTGAATTAATTGGTGGGGAAAAAGAATTAAACGAGGATAATCCAATGCTTGGTTGGCATGGTATAAGAAGAGATTTAGATAGGCCAGAAATGTTTAAAGCACAATTATTAGCAATAAAAGAATTAAGGCAATCTGGAATAAAAAATGTTGGAGTAATGCTTCCTTTTGTTCAAAGTTTAGAAGAAGTTATTATTGCAAAAAAAATTGCCAAAGAAATTGGTTTACAAGAAGATGTAGAATTTGGAGTAATGATTGAAACGCCTGCATCTGTTTGGATTATTGATGAATTAATACCTCATATTGATTTTATTTCATTTGGAACAAATGATTTAACACAATTAACACTTGGTATTGATAGGAATAATGAACGAGTACAAAAAGATTTTTCAGAATTACACCCTGCTATTCTAAGACAATTAGAATATGTTATAAAAAAATGTAAACAAGCTGGTGTTGCAACAAGTATTTGTGGTCAAGCTGCAAGTAATCCTGAAATGGTTAAAAAACTGGTTTGGTTTGGAATTGATAGTGTTTCAGCGAATATTGACGCTGTAGAAGATATTAAAAAAATTGTTATGATTGAAGAAAAAAAACGTATTCTAGAATTATTATCTAAAAAAGATGGTAATTTTATTTCAAGATTATTTGGAAAAAAAGAATAATTCAATTTTTTTAATTAGAGTTATATAACAATATTTTTTCTAATTTAAAAAATTTATAGAAAAAGTTTTTCGTTATCGTTCTTTTAAATAAATTTTTTTAAAGAAACTATTTAGTATGTTTTTAAAAAATTATTTTTGTTGAATTAGTTAACAAAACTATTTTTTTGTTTTTGCTGCGGGTTTAGCAGTTGGTTTTGAAGTTTCTTTTTTATCATCTTTTCCTTTTTCAGGAGTCTTTCCTTTTGCACCAGCTTTAGCATCTTTTGCGTCAGTTGTTGCTTCTTTTGCATCAACTTTAACTTCTTCAATATCTTTACTCTTTTTATTAGGTAATGTTCCTATACTTTTCAAATCAGTACTAACTGTAACTAAAATATCGCAAGGGAATTTTGATTTAACGTTCATTAATAAATCTCTAACGCTTTTTTCTTGAGATTTCATGCATAATATACTATAAATTTTTTGATTAGCTCTTACTCTTGCACTTCTACCAATTGGTTTTCCAAAACTCTGTGACATTCCTTGTGAAACACGATCTGCTCCTGCTCCTTGTGCTGTCTTATTTTCTCTTAAAATATTACTAGGGAAAACTCTTACTTTCATAAAAAAACCATCTTTTCCAAATAGTTTTACTAAATTTCTATTAATAGTCATTCTAACACTTTCAAGAGCATTATCTCTTAAGTCAAGACCTTCTCTTACTCTTAATTCAACAAGAATCTCGTATTTCTTTTGAGGATTTCCCATGTTAAATTGTCTTATTCGTAAAGCTGGTGCTGCACCAATATAATTTTTTTTAGGAACTTTTATAGCAAGTCTAGTCCAAGGTCTTTTTTGTTTCTTACCTTTTCCATGACCGCGTGGGCCGTCACCCTTAGTCTTTTTTTTAGCACTCCGATAACATCTTCCAGGTCTTAATCCCATTTAAATCACTTTTATAGAATAAATATTAATCAAATTATAGTTATAACTCACCAAATATTAATAATAAATATTTCCTTGTGAAAGCTTTAAAAAGGTTGTGAGATGTTTTTTTTAAAAAAAATATTGGAGAATAATTTTGCGAATGGGATATTTTTAATAATAAATTTATGTGCTAATATTTTAAAAAATTGTTTAAAAGCAAGGGGAGTGCTATATGGAAAACACCTTGTTTTAAATTGCTTTGAAATAGATTTTTAAACATATAGCCCACTATATATTTTTATGACTACTTTAAGTGCTGATGTTACAACACAAATGGTTAAATGGGCCAACTCTAAAATAAAAGACGGTTTGTACAAGAGTAAAAGCGAATTGGTAAGAGAATTATTTAGAGAAAAAATGGTTAAAGAAGAAGCAGATTACTTATTGTCACAAAAAGTACTTGACGAAGTGTGGAAAGACGAAGACGATAATTACTGGAAAAGCTTTTTGTGATTGAAATGGAACAAGGAGAACTAATAATTGTAAGGTATCCTTTCACTGATCCACACAACTATAAAATAAGACCTGCAATAATTGTATCAAATAATTCTTTCAATAAAAAGTTTCATCCTCTTGCTTGTCCAATAACCTCAAAACACTTTTCTGAATGTATACAAATAAACAATAATCTTTCAGAAGGAAATTTGGACAAAGAAAGCTTTGTAAAAACAAATGTTGTTGTAGCAATACATCCTGAACTTATTCTAAAAGTTATTGGAAAAGCAAACATGAAAACTATTGTTGAAATAAAAGAAAAAATTACAAAAAACTTTTGAAAATTAATTGAATTACTTTCAACCTCACACAAAACTCTTTTATAAAAATGGTAAGTATGATGAAACTCCAACGAGTAGATATATACCCAATAGTAAAATGATGATTATTATTATACTAATAAGCATTATTCGAATAAATTTATTTTTTATTTTCGCACCAATAAAATTTAGGATAATTCCAATTAAGCCCCAAAAAACAAATGAACTTATTTTTCCTAAAGCTATATTAAATGGGTTCCAATAAAGTGGGCCTAATTTTAATATTGGGAATATTATCCATAATAGTATAATTGCTGGAGCAATTAGAAAAACTTCAAGTATTTCTCCGAGTCCGGAAATAAATATATTGATAATTAAAAATGTGATGGTCAAAAAAAATGACCAAATAAAATATTTCACGAAAGCTTTTTCCCACCATAATAATTTATCATAAAAAGATCTAATTTTAGAAAGATACATACTAATTAATTTATTTTAAAATTAATAAATATTTCTTTTAAAAAAGTAATTTATTTTAAATTTAAAAGCAAGGGGTGGGAGTTGAACCCACCTAACTCGCTAACTGTGCAAGCTCAAGTTCAAAACAATTTTGTTTTAAACTTAAAAGCCCTGCAGGCGAGTGCATAACCGATCTGCCACCCCTGCGAACTTTTTTAAAAGTTCGATCAAAATGGGCACCTTTGGTAGCCCAAACTTTTTTAAAAGTTTGATTAAAATGGGCGTCTTTGATAGCCCTAACGTTTTGAAAGGTTTGATTAAAAGGAAACCTTTGGTAACCTTTAAAAGTTTTAAAAATTCAATTAAATTGATTTTTATTGGCCTTTTATCTTTAATAAATTTGAAAAGCATTTTATTTAAAAAGTAAAGCTTTAATTGTTATTTTTATGTTCCAAGCAAATTGTGTTATTGGTATAATTGCTCCTGAAATTTCGTTAAAAAGTAAGAAAGTTAGGAAACAAATGGAATTAATAGTAAAAAAAAATGTTGTGTTAGCTTTAGAAAAACAAAAAATTTTCCCAACCATGGTTTATGTTAGCACTGGGAGATTATTTATTTTTACAAGTGAAATAGAAAAAACTATTCCTGTTTTAAAACAAGTTTTTGGGTTATATTCTTTAATTCCAGCTAGAGTAGAAAATGTTTTTGATTTTGAATCCATTTGCAAAACTGGTCTTAATTTATCCTTAAATAAAATAAGTGGAGAATTCGCGGTTAGGTGTAAGAGTTTTGTAAAAGAAAAAAAATCAAAAGAATTTGAAATCGAATTGGGTGCCAGATTACTAGATAATATTAGTAATTTAAAAGTAAATCTTTCTAATCCTAAAACTCAATTAAATTTACTTGTTTTTAAAGATAAAACTTTTTTTTATTTTGATTCTTTTGCTGGGGCAAAAGGGATGCCAGTTTCTTCTCAAGGTAATGTAGTTTTAATTTCAAAAAATATTGTTGATTCTAAAAAACTTGCTAATTCGCTTTTAAAATTTGGGTGTAAAGTTTTTTATGTTGGAGAAAAATTTGTTGATGAATCGTTTTGTTTGAAGAATATTTCTATAGAAAAAGCAATGGAATTTTATGAAAATAATAGTATTGAAGCCGTTTTTTCTGATACAAAAACACTTGCTCAAAAAAAGATTATTGATAAAGAATTGGGTCTAAAAACTTTTGCTCCTCTTATTTTTTGATATTTTGTTTAATTAAAAAAATATTTTTTTAGCAAAACAATAAAATCCTTTTTGTTTAATTATTGTTTATGCTTTTAGGAATTTTTTCAGATACTCATTTGGGTTACGGTTCTGATGATAGAAAAGAAGAGACGTTTAATAGGTTTAAAGAAGCTATAGATATTTTTAAACAAAAAAATGTTGATTTTATTTTACATGCTGGTGATTTATTTGACCATGCTGTTCCTGATCAAGAAACATGGTTAGAAGCATTTAAAGTTTTTCAAAACAATGAGGGTAAAACAAGTTTAATTCAAAAAAATAAAAATGGTATTATTCAAAACGTTGTTGTGAAAGGAATACCCATTATTGCTATTCATGGAACTCACGAACATCGTGGGAAAGATTTTGCTAACGCAATTGATATTTTGGAGAAAAGTAATTGTTTGTGTCATGTTCATATTGGTTATGCGATTTTAGAAAAAGATTCTGAAAAAGTTTTTATTCATGGTATGGGAGGAGTTCCCGAAAAATTTGCTAAAAAAGTTTTTGAAAATTATTCTCCTAAACCAATTCAAAATTCTATTAATCTTTTATTATTGCACCAATCTTTTACTGAATTCTTGCCTTTTGATGATGATTCTATTGCATCATTATCTCTTTCTGATTTGCCAAAAGGTTTTGACTTAATAATAAATGGTCATTTGCATTGGATTAGTGAACAAAATTTAGATGGAATAAATTTTCTTTTATGTGGTTCTACAATTTATACTCAAATGAAATCTTTAGAATCAAAAAAAGAAAAAGGTATTTTTTTATTTGATACTATTTTAAAAAAATTAGAATTTGTCCCTTTTAAAATTCAAAGAAAATTATTTTATGAAAAAATAAGTTTTGTGGATGCTAAGCCTGAAGAAGTAATTGATTTAGTTCATTCTAAAATAAATTCTATTCTTTCAAATTCATTTGAATTAAAACCATTGATTAGATTTAAATTAGTTGGAACTTTAGTAAAAGGTTTTTCGCAAAAAGATATTTCTTTTTCATTACCAGAAGACAAAGCAATTTTTTCTATAACAAAAACTTTTGAAGTGGATTCTTTTAAGAAAAAAATTAATTCTTTAAAAGAACTTCAAAGTGAAAAAAAGAGTATTAATGAGATTGGAATAAATTTGCTTGAAAAAAATGTTGATGAAGCTGGATTAAAAGAATTTGATACCCGCGAAGTTTTTTTGCTTTTATCTGAAAATGAATTAGAAAAAGCTGAAAGAGAATTATTAAAATAATTTTTTTTAAACTATTTTTTTAAGCAGATTTATTTTTTTTGTTTAAAAGAATTCTTATTTTATGGTAAAAAGTCTTTATTCCCAATTTTTTCAGGTAAATAAGTTGTTGCTACAAAATCAAGTTTTCTATTTGCTAAAGCTTGTTGTTCTATTCTAATTTTTTCTTTTATAGCTTTTTCTAATTGTCTTTGCCATTCTTTATTTTGAAACCAAGGATATGCCAGCATTTCTTTTGCTCGTTTAACATCGCCTTCTTTCATATTTTCTGTTACGTTTTGTAATTTATATGTTTCAACATCATCAAGTGTCATTCCAATGTATTTTGCTTCGGGTACTGACATGAATTCAGAGTGTGCGGCTAGTGCCATTGATCCTTGTTTTATTACTGAATAAATATACCATCCATATGGGTCCCCATCTGTGAAAACATATACTGGCATTTCAAGTTCATTGTGTATTCTATGAATTAATCGTCTAGCTCCTCTTGCTGCTTGTCCTCCAATTCCTATTAACAAACATTTATTCTTTTTTGGAAAACCTTCTTCTATAAGTCTTTCAAACATTGCTTCAGTCTCTGCTACTAATAAGTATTCTGCATCAGTTTCCATTAATTCTATTTCTTCAGGTTCTATTCTTGACATGATACTCCATCCGCCTCTACCTAATTTTGATGCATTAAATTTATCGTTAAAATGCATTTTATCTTTTAATGTAACATTTCCATAAAGAGTTCCTTTTGGATTTGCGTGCAAGTTTAATTTTTCTCTAATAGTATTAACACTATGTTCTAAATCAACTATTGTTGGATCTGATTCATCTTGGCCTTCAAAAGTATTTTCTTTTGTTCCTTCTATAGTGTGTTTTAATTCATAATAGATTTCACGAATACTTGCAGTTTTATTGTGTAATAAATATTCGCTTGTTTTTGACATGATCATACTTGTTTGCATAAATTTTCTTGCGTGTGCTACATTCAAAAAATTTCGTGTTATTGTTTTATCACCTAAACTCAAATATCCTTTTTCTTCATCCCAAACAACGTTGCCTTTTCCTCTTTGCATTGTTGTAAAACTAGGATCTTGATTAGATTTAATTTCTTTTACCATTGATTCGGCTGATTTTTTTATTCTTTCAGCAATTTCTTTAGGGGTTGCAGTTTCTCTGTCCTTTATTACTTTTTTTGATTGTCTTAATCCAGTTTTATTTTCTTTCATAATATCCCTCTATTTTTTCCTAGGTTTTTTCTTATTTTCTACATTCAAACTACTTTTTTCATCATTTTCCATTTGTTCTTCTAATTTTTTCATTTCTTTTGCATCTTCTGCTTCGTCTAATTTTAATTTTTCTAATACTAATTTTTCCATTTTTGTTTTTATTTCATCTTCACTAAAGTTAGTAATATTATTTAATGCTCTTGCTATTTCTGGAATATATTTGTAAAACATTTTTCTTTTCAATTGGTTTTCTTCTTCTTTTTTCTTGTGTGAAATATATATTCCTGCTCTTCTACCAGTATTCATTAGAGCTAATCTTACTTCTTCTAAAACTTCTTCCTCATCAGCAACACTTTGTTTTCCAGCTCCTGTGTATGGTATGTGTACTGAAATAAAATTAATGAATATTGTTACTGGAGAATTTTCTGCATCTTTAATATTATATCTTTTCCAATCAATACTTTGTACTGCGTGTGTTAGTGCACAATTTCCTGCATCAAATGGTAATGGTACTCTGTTTGCAAATCTCATTATCTCCATTTTTTTTCCATCAGTAGTTACTCTTCCCGCATCGCCACCGTATGCGATTGCAATTTCTACTTGAAATGGAAATCCTCCTGCATAAACCGCAGGTTTTCTAGTTAATACTGTTAAAAATTCTGGTTTAATAATACTATTTAAAGAATTTCTGATTTGTTCTTCGCCAATTGGTCTTAATGCATCAACACTTGGTGCAATAAAATTAATATTCTTAAAAGCTCTAATTATTTCTTCCGCTTCATCCCAAACAAGTTTTTTAGGGTCCTTGTTTAAATCAAATCTAACTGCTTTTTTTAATTCCGAAATTGATTTTGCACCTGTTCTATCAAAATCACTTATTATAAATCCTTGAACTGTTCTTGCTTTTGTTGTTTTTACCATTGTGATTATTTCGTCTACAGTTATTCCTTTTGGGTGTGGTTTAATTTCTTTTGGTAATTCTGGTATTGAATTATGCGTTCTTTTAAAAACAATTTTTTGTCCTTGTGGATCTCTAAAAGAGATTTGTGCGTGGGGGTTAGATATTGCGGTTCTGCGTAAATATTCTAATGGTCCTTGTTCTGAATCTCTGTATAAAACGCCTTTGAATTTTGATTGTACTGCTGTTCCAACAAAATTTTTGTCAAGTTCTTTTAAATTAGTTATTTTTGGTTCATTGAATTTTGGATCAATAGTTATTTCTAAAGAAATTGGTTTTTTTCCAACTCTTCCAGTAATTATTTTAGTTGCTTTTCCAGTAGTCATTTGACTTAGCATTGTACAACCAGAACATCCAATTCCTTGTTGGCCTCTACTTTGTATTAGTCTATGAAATTTTGTTCCTGCTAATAATTTTCCAAATGCTTTTCCAACATTTTCTTGGCTTATTCCTGGTCCATTATCGGTTACTGTTACCTCGTAATATTCGCTTCCAATTTCATCAATTTTAACATCAAGATTTGGTAATGTGCCTGTTTCTTCACAAGCATCTAGTGAATTAGTAATATATTCATGAACAATCATTGTTAATGTTCGCACTTTTCCATAAAATCCAAGCATTTGCTTGTTTTTTTTAAAAAATTCGGCTACTGAGTGTTCTTTGAAAGCTTGATCTAGTTTAACTGTTTGGGCAGAATTAGTAATAACTGTTTCATTATCTCCAATTTCTTCTTTAACCAATTGCTCACCAACCTTCATAAGATGTAAAATGTAATGTGTATTTAAATCTAATCCTATGATTTGAATTATAATTTAAAAAAATCAGTTTAGTTTATTATTTAAAAATTATTTGAATTTGGTTGTTTTTTGTTATTCTTTTATTATTTTATAATTCAAACCTTGTTTTTCCAAAGTTTTTTAATCTATTTTCCATTGTTTCGTGTGTTGCACCTTTTAATAATAATTCAACTGCTTCTTCTGCTCGTTTAATATCACTTATGTGTGAGATGATAGAAACGGTTTTTCCATAAACGCTAATAAATGAATTTGTTTCTTCTTCTATTCTTTTTTTAGCTAACCCTTGTTTTCCAATTATTCTTCCTTTTTTAGCAATTTGTGCAGAAGTATTTTTTCCAGTGAATTCTGGGATATTAATTATTTTTAATAAAAAATTTTCTTCAAGTAATTTAAAGGCTTTTTCAGGATTAAATCCTCGTCCAATTGCTTTTACTGTGTCACAGGCTTTTACAAAATTCTCGCCTTCGCCCTCAATAAGAATATCTCCGCTTCCCGAATCAATCGTAATAATAGTGCTAGTTTTTTTCATTAATTTTTTTTTAACACTCCCGCTTGGGCCGATTAAAACGCCTATTCTTTCATCAGGTATTTTTATTTCTTCTTCCATAATAAAATCATGGCTACAAATTATTATAAACTTGTTTTGATGAGATGTTTAATGTGAAAAAATAGATTTTTTTAATTAATATTATTAGCTTATTTCTTTAATTAGTTTTATTAGCTTATTTTTTTAATGAATATATTTTAATTTTTATGATTAATCTAATTTTTTGATTGGTAAAATTTGATTTGTATAATTAATAGCATTTGTATAATTATTATAATTTTATTTTTTAGTTTTATTTTTTATTTTTACGTCTTCATACATTTGTTCATAATTTGTTTTTACGCCATGTTTTGCAAACCATTTACTTAAATTTAAAATATCTCTTTCAAAAAATTCTTTTGCTTTTGGGTGCATTGTTGAAACTGATTGGCCAACATCAATTATTACTAATTCTTCGTTATTGTTTAAAATATTATATTCGCTTAAATCTGCGTGAACGATTTTTCTTTTAATCATTCTTGCAAGGTATTCGCATATGAGTTCATATTTTTCTTGCATGTTTTCAAATGGAACATCTTTTGCTTTTGGTGCTGATTCTTCGTCTCCAATGAATTCCATTAGTAAACAATTTCGTTTAGAATAAATTGGTAGCGGGACTCTTATTTTTGCTTTTGTAAATTCTTCTAAATTTTTAAATTCTTTTCTAGTCCAAGTTTCGATTATGCATAACTTATCTTTTTTAGTTTCTTTGAATCTTTCATCGCCTATAATATAATCAGTCATGTGTTTGAAATCAGATGTTTCAATTTTATATATTTTTAACGCGTAATAATTTTTTCCAGCTTTGCATCTAAAAACATTTCCTTCTTTTCCTGTGGCTACTACAAATTCAACTTCGTCAAAAAACTTTTTTCTAGCTAATTCGTATATTATATTTAGTGTTGCTTTATCAAAAACATCATCAAATATTTTTCTAGCTTCTTTTGTTTTAATCAATTTTTCATTTCTATTATCAAAATCTTCATATTCGTCTTTCATGTTCTCACCAATATAATTATTTTTTATTGTTATAGTTATTTTTGTGAAATTATAATTTTTAATAAATAGTATTTTTTATATTGGTAATTTATTTAAATAACCTTTTCTTTTTAACCAACTAACTTGGTTTCCTAAATATCTCCAAATAACATCGCCTTTTGTTGGTTGAAAATCCCATAATTTTACTATTATAAAATCATTTTCTCTTAACCAAACTCTTTTTTTTAATTTTCCAGGTATTCTAAATTGTCTTTCTTTTTCATCTTCGCACATTGCTTTGACTTGGTCGGTTCCCATTAATTGAGTAATTATTGCAAATTGTTCTAAATCGTCTCTTCGAGGTAATCTAACTCGTTCAAAACTTTCTTCTTCATTGTTAAAAGTATTATTGTCTCCTTTTGGTTTCATTTTATTTTTTCTTTTTTGACTATTGAAATTAGCTATTTTTTATCACCATTATATTTTATATATTTGAACGTGTTTTATCCCGTTTATTAAGATTACTTGGGTTTCATTTATTAAACCTTTTTTTTGTGCAACTTTAACACATTTGTTTCCAAACATGTTTATTGAATCAGCAGAGTCTAATAATTCTTCTAATTCTTTTTGTGTAATTTCTTTATCTTTGTAAAATCTTTCTTTAGCTTCAAAAAAAATATTTCCTTCTTCAAATGTTTTTCCAATATGTTCTTTATCACAAACAGCTAGTATTGTTTTGTAATCAATTTCATATATTTTTGCAAACATTTTAATCAATAGTAAATTATTTTTAATTTTTTATAATTTTTCAAGTTCGTATAAATTTTATATTATTTAAAATTTTATTTTTTTAAAAGATTTTTTTATAAATTTTATATTCCGCGTACTGGTGTCATTGCGCCACACGCTTCGCATTTCATCATTTTTGTTCCTTGTTGTAATATTATTTTTGTGTCTGGTTTACCACAAGCAGGGCATAAAACAAATTGTTTGAAATAATTTTCTACAATTTTGTTTAATTGTATTGCTCCAAATTTACCATTTATAATAATATTTTGTCCAGATTCCGTAACTGATGTTGCAGTTTCTTTTGTAAGATATTTTAAAAAATGTTTTTTATCTCGTCTCATTTCTTTTATTGTTGAATCTATTCCTTTAACAAAAGTTTTTTTTCCTTGTATTATTGAATCTACTCTTGGTATTTCAAATCTATTATGTTCTAATGCTTCTTTTGGTATTAGTTTGTAAGCATTGTTTAACATTTCTTCGTAATCGTCCATTCTACTCTATTTAATTTCAATGCAAAAGCTATTTAAATCAAAGTATTATATTTAATTTATGATAGATTCTTTTTTCGCATTTTTGATTTCTGTTGGGCCAATTGGCTTGTTGTTGGGATTATTTTTTAGTTCTATTATTGCGAATGCTTCTTTATTTTTACCATTGCCAATTGATTTACTAATAATTCCTTTGGCAACAATAGATTTTTTTGGATTAGGTATTTTTACGCCTTTTCTTTTAGGTTTGGTTGTTGGATTGGGTGCGTCAATCGGAGAATTTAGTGGTTATTTTGTTGGTTTGGCGGGCGTAAAAAGTTTTGAATCAATGAAAAAACAAGAAGTTGAAAAATTAAAATTATTAAAAGATAAATTAGAAATAGTTGGAATTCCTCTAATTGCTTTTTTTGCGTTTACTCCTTTACCATTTGATTTAATTGGAGTTGCTGCTGGTTTAGCAAAATATTCTAAAAAAAAGTTTTTTGTTGGTTGTTTGATTGGAAAAGTGCCACGTTATTTAATTTTAGCTTATGCGGGTTATTTTGGAATTAGTTTTTTAATACATTTATTTGGTGGTTAATAAAATAAAAATTATTTTTTTAATTCATGTTTAATGAACTATTTTAATAAAAAATAATTTTTTTAAATTAAATTAATTTAAAATGGTATTGAGTGGATAGTAGTTTATGCAAGGTAATTTTGAATTTTTGGTTTTGTTTATTCCTGTTATGCTTGTTGGAATAACTTCTTTATATTTTGCTTTTTTTACACGACAATTTATTATAGTTTGGATAATATTAATTCTCATAGGAATTTTTTGTATTTTAGTAGATTTATTTGCTTTGTTAGTACAATATATTAATTGGAAATATTATAAAGAATAATTTTTTTTAAAAAATATTTTGGTAATGGATTATTATGGTTGAAAAAGATTGTGTATTTTGTAAAATAATTAACGGAAATATTCCTTGTGAAAAGATTTTTGAAAATGATTCTTATTTTGCTTTTCTTGATATTAATCCAATGCATCCTGGTCATACGTTGTTAATCCCAAAAAAGCATGTGGATTATATTTTTGATTTAAGTGATAAAGAATTATTTGATTTTTTGACAACTGCTAAAAAACTTAGTTTAATTTTACAAAAAGCTATTGGGACAGAAAAAGTGGGTTTAGTAGTGGAAGGATTTTTGGTAAGACACGCGCATATACATTTAATCCCAATAAATCCAGGAATGCAATTAGATTCTAGCCTTCAAAAACCAATTAATAAAGAAGTATTACAAAAAATTGGTGATCAGATAAGAACGATTATAAAAAATTAAATTGGTTATAAAAAATAATTAAACGTAATAATAGTTTGATTTTTATTAAATCCAAGTTTAAGCTTATTTGGTTTTCGAACTAAGTAACTATTAATTGATTAGGGTTGTACATACTATAGAATAAAAAAAACTTATTCTCCCACACAAATAGTATCGATGGCATAATGCCTTAAGAGAGTTTAAAAGAAGAGATAATTTATTTTTAGTGATGGGAATGGAAATTAATTTAGAAGAAATTGAAAAACAAGAATCAAGTCCTTTTGTTGAAAGGTTTGAAGAATTTTTTAATTTAGAATATAAAAAAGAAATTGAAAAAATAATCGAATTTTATCCTGATAAAAAAAGTCTAGTAATTGATTTTAAGATTTTAGAAAAATTTGATCCTATTTTAGCAGATGAATTATTAGATAATCCTGATGCTGTTTTTGAATCAGCTAGTGTAGCAATACAAGAAATAAATATTCCTTCTTTAAATGTAGATGAGTTTAAACCATATATTCGTTTTTCTAATTTACCAAAAGATAAAATTATTAATATAAAAGATGTTGGATCACAACACTTAGGAAAACTTATTTGTGTAGAAGGATTAGTAAGACAAATAACTGATGTTTTGCCAAAATTACAAACTGCCGTTTGGAAGTGTAAAAGGTGCGGTAATATTTACAAGACCTTACAAGAAAAACAAAGAATAATAATGCCTAATATGTGCGAGTGTCATTCTAGAGAATTTGATTTAGTTGAAGAAAAAAGTCTTTTTGTAGATTATCAAAAAATTCAAATACAAGAACCATTAGAAAAATTAAAAGGAAACGAACAAGCAGTTTACATTGATGCTTATGTTAGTGATGATTTAGTTAATTTAGTTAGCGCTGGAGACACAACTGCTTTTGTTGGAGTGTTAAGACTTATTCCTCCACAAAAAGATAAAAAAACTATTTATGGTAGATTTATTGATGTAAATCATTTGGAAGAAACACAAAAAGACTTTGATAAAATCGCAGTATCAAAAGAAGATATTGAAAAAATAAAACGTTTATCTCAAGAAGAAGATATTTATGAAAAATTAACTGCTAGTATTGCTCCAGCAATATATGGCCATGATATTGTAAAAGAAAGTATTGTATTACAATTGTTTGGAGGAGTTCAAAAAAATCTTCCTAATAATCAGAAAATCAGGGGTAATGTTCATATTTTATTAATTGGTGATCCGGGATGCGGAAAGAGTCAATTATTACAAGCAACAGGAAATATTGCGCCAAAAAGTATTTACATTAGTGGTAAGACCACAAGTGGCGTGGGGTTAACGGCCTCAGCTGTCAAGGACGAATTTGGGGAAGGTGGTTGGACACTAAAAGCTGGTGCATTAGTACTTGCTTCTGGTGGAATTTGCATGGCCGATGAATTAGATAAAATGGATCCTAATGATAGGAGTGCTTTGCACGAAGCAATGGAACAAGGAATGATTAGTGTTGCAAAAGCAGGAATTGTTTCAAGATTTAAATCTGATACTTCAATGTTAGCAGCTGCTAATCCAAAATTTTCTAGGTTTGATAAATTTCAACCATTTTTAGAACAAATAAATTTGCCTGCATCATTAATTTCTAGATTTGATTTATTTTTTATGATAAGAGATGTTCTTGATAGGACACAGGATATTAATATTGCAACTCACATTCTTGAAACACATCGGAGTGGTGAACGATTAAGACAAGCTAGTAAAACTGGTAAGGCTCTTTCAATTGAAGAAAAAGAAAAAATTGATAAGATTACTAAACCTCAAATAGATTCTGAGTTATTAAAAAAATATATTTCTTTTGCAAGACAAAAATGTTTTCCGGTTCTAGTTGAAGAAGCAATGCAAAGAATAATTGATTTTTATGTTGGATTAAGAGACCAAGGTAGAAATGATGGGAATTATGCTGCGACTGCAAGACAATTAGAAGGATTAGTAAGATTAAGTGAAGCTAGTGCAAAGGTTCGTTTAAAAGATTTTGTTGAATTAGACGATGCTGAACGCGCAATTAATCTTGTTAAACGATCTTTAGAAGAAACAGTAACTGACCCTGAAACAGGTAAAATTGATATTGATATTGTTACAAGTGGTTTAACACAATCAAAACAAAATGCGATTAGTATTATTCTAAAAATAATTAAAGATGCGATGGCACAAGGAATTGATATGGTGCCAATAGAACAAGTAATTGCAGAGGGAATAGAAAAAGGTTTGGATGAAACAAAAATAGTTAATGCGATTGAAGACCTTGAAAAGAAAGGCGAAATATATAAACCGCGATTACACTTTTTAAAACCAACTAAAAAACATTAAAATAAATTTTTTTAGAATACAATTATATTAAAAAACAAAAAAATAACTTTTTTTTTAGAATACTATTCTATTAAAAAACAAAAAGAATATATTATTTTTAATGGTTAAAGAAAAAAGTGTTAAAAAAAATAAGAAATTATCTACTGTTAACAAAAAAAAGATTATTTCTAAAAATAAGAATTCTAAAGTTGTTAAAGTTCAAATTGATAATAATCAAATTAGTAATAATCAAACTAATAATAATAAAACTAGTGATAATAAAACTAGTGATAATAAAACTAATACTTCTTATTTTAATAATAATAAAAAAATTGTTAGTGAAAAAGATTCTTCTAAAGATTGGTTAAATAAAAAAGTTTTTGTAATGTTATTTTGTTTGTTTGCTATTTCTCAATCACTTGGATTAATAATTGCTAATAATTTAATTAATCTTGGAATAAAAAGTGCACCAATAACTGGAGATTTGAATAATCCATTAGAAGCAGTTTATTTAATTTTCATGATTTTATTAATGACTGGGTTTTTATTAATTTTAATAAAATATAAAAAACAAAGAAAATTGTTATGGGTTGTTGAAGGATTAGCAATTTTTGCTACAATTACTATTGTGTTTAGCTCATTTTTCCCAGAAAATGATTTTCTAGTATTGTTAATTGCATTAGTAATAATAGTTTATAGGTATACTCATAAGCAAAGTGTAATGTTTAGAAATTTCGTTAGTATTATTGCCATTGCTGGTGCCGGAGCATTAATTGGAATTTCATTAGGGGTACTGGTTGTATTATTATTTATTTCATTACTTTCAATTTATGATTTTATTGCAGTTTTTAAAACAAAACACATGGTAGAATTGGGTAAAAATGTTACAAAACAAAATCTTGCATTCACTGTTTCAATGCCTACAAAAGAACATGGTTTTGAATTAGGTAATGGTGATTTAGTAATCCCATTAATATTAGCATCAAGTATTATTGCAAATGGTTTTTTTTATAACAATTTTTTAGTTGCGATACTTTGTTTGATTGGAAGTTTAATCGGATTAATTATTAGTATTTATATTGTCTCAGTAAAAAAAATTCCACTGCCTGCTTTACCACCACAAACAGTGTTAATGATTATTATAGTTGGAATAAGTTTTTTGATTGGATTATAATTAAATTATTTTATAAAATTAGTTTATTTTTTTTATTAAGTTTAATACAATTTCTCTTGCTTTGGACTCATCTTTTATTCCGCGTACAAGGATTTTCCCAGTTTTAAAAATAGATATTGTTGCATCATCTTTTTTTAAAATTAATAATATTTTTGAATTAATTTCAAGATTGTTTAGTTTTTTTGAAATTTTTTTTAAATCAAGAGTTGTTTTATTTTTTGGTAAGAATTCAAAACTAGTTTTATTAGAACAAGGTTTTAGTGTAAAATTTTTTAATTCCATATTTTATAAATGAATGAAACAATTTAAAAAAAGAGAAAAATTTAAAAAATAAATAAATTATTTTTTGTGTTAAAAAAAATTGTCGTGTTAAAAAAACATTATTTAAATATGGCAACTGTTAGTGCATTATTATGGTTAAAAAAACAGTGAAAAAGAAAAACAATAATTCTAATAATTTGTCAAAAAAATTTAAGTAGTTTTTCATATCGTGTATTGCAATCTAGGATTAATAATAAACCATACAAAATAATGTTGTAAAAAGAAGCATTATTGGAATTGCTACAAATAATTTCCAATTATTAAATTTTGAGGCTATTATTTTAATTTTTGAAAATGGATAATTAGTTTTATTTTTTTGTTTCAAATTTTTTTTAATGTACTCTTCAGAGTTGGATTAAATCTTCACAGCTTTCGCTCCGTAGGGATTTACCTCATCATTAGAGTACTAATAACTTGTGGAGATTTATATTTTTAAAACAAGCGATTTTAATTAAAAATAGTATTTTTTTAATAGAGTATATTTTTTGTTAATTTTTTAATTAAAAATAAAAAGTTTGTTATTTTTCACAAATAGTTTTACTCTGATTTTCTTTTATAATCTTATTTATATTAATTTTTTCTGTTTTTATTATCCTTATTTTTTTTAAAGCGCGTTTGACTAATTCATGCATATTACATTTCTCTAGTTCAATAAGTACTTTGTCAATATTGGTTTTTGTTTTTGGTCTCCCTAGTGCTAATGCATCACATTGTTCTGGGCCTTTTGATATTTCAAAAAAACCTTCTCGTATTGATATGTCTACTATTTCTTGTTTTTCCATAAAAAAACAAGGTCTTAATATTTCTATTTCTACTCTTGAATTAATCGTTTGTAAATTACTCATTGTTTGTGAACTAACTTGGCCTAAACTTTCGCCAGTTATTAAAAAATTTATTTTTTTTTGATTTGCAATTTTTTCACTAACTGTCATAAAAAAGATTTTCATTAAAACAAAGTAATACTCATTAAAAGTTTTTTCTGCGATTTCTTGAAGTTCTTTTCCACAATCAATAATAATTAATTCTTTGATTCCTAGTTTTTTTGCACTAGCTAAACTTTTTAATTCGGGGGTGTTATCAGTAAAAGGTTCTTGTGAAAAATGAATTGCGTTTAATAAATATTTTTTTTCTTTTGCAAGAAAACCGGCTACTGGACTATCTATTCCCCCACTTAAAAGTAGTAATGCGTTTGTTTCCATTACTTATTTATTAGAAAAAAGATTAATTAAGTTTGTGTATTATAATAAATTTATTTAATTAAGTTTTTTAGTTTAAAAAATTTTTTTGGAAGAAATCTTATTTCTTCCTATTAATTTTTATGTTTGTTCCGTATTTTTGAAATTCTATTTCATCCCCGGATTTTAAATCAAATTCTGGTTTTGGTGCATCGTATGTTTCAAAGTTTTCAGAATCCATTACATTTACAACAGTTCCCACTACTGCTACTACTTGACCATTCATTTTTAGTAAAATTGGTTGTTCAACTTCAACATCGGTTCCTTTTAGTAAACCTCTTTTTTGGCCAGTGAAAATATTGAATGCCACAATTCTTACTTTTGCTGCTCCGTGTTTTCCTGGTTTTGATTTTTCAGTGCTTTTTACTTGACAAACTTCGTCATCAATTAAAACATAATTGCCTGGTTTTAATATTCCTGCTTGTACAAATTTTTTTTCATCAACCATATTTTTCCCTCTTATAAGTTTAAGTTAAAAATAATAAACTGGATTGAATTTAAAAAACTAATCATTTAATAAAAAATTAGGTATTTCATAAAAGAATTAAGTATTTTATAAAAAATAGTCATTTTATAAAAAAGTAATGTTTTTGTTGAAAACTAGCAAATTATTTTTTTAAAATTTTTTGTGTAATAAAAGCTTTTTTATTACAATCCGTATTAATTATATTAGATTTTGGTGATTATTATGTTGGGAAAAAAATTAAGACAATTTTTAGGTTCTGGTGAAAAAAAAGCGGCTGTTTTTGTTGACGGGCCAAATTTGTTAAGAAAAGAATTGGGTGTTAATTTAGAGATGATTAAGAAAGAAGCACAAAAATTTGGGTCTATAAAAATTGGAAAAGTTTACTTGAATCAATATGCTTCAAACAAACTTGTTGAAGCTGTAGTTAATCAAGGTTTTGAACCGATTATTACTACTACTGATGTGGATGTTGCAATGGCTTGTGATGCTACTGAAACAGTTTTTAATGAACACATTGATGTTATGATTTTTGCCACGCGGGATAGTGATTTTTTGCCAGCTTTAATTAAAGCAAAAAATAGGGGTAAAGAAACTGTTGCAATAATGGCTGAAGAAATGAGTGCTTCTGCTTTAAAAAATACTGCTGATAAAGTAATTTTTTTAAAAGGTAAAAAGTGATTTTTATGAATTTTCCTGTTGGAGAAGTTATTGCTAAGGCGCCTTTGCCAGTTGATATTATTACTGTTGTGACCGAATTACAAAAAATTAATTTTAATGGTTATTTGATAATGTCAGTTATGGGGTCTTCTTTTGAAGAAGGAGTTTTATTTTTTAGAGAGGGTGATTTTTGTGCAGGGATTGTTGAATGTGAAAATATTAATAAAACGTTTAAGGGCGATGCTTCATTAGATTATATTATTAATCAAACAATTGGTAAAGGTTTTTTTCAAACTGTTCAATTAACGAGAAGTCAAGTGGATTTAATAACTGCTTTTGATGAAAAATTATTATTTTTAAACAAAATAAATTTAAAAGAGCTTCCAAAGTTAATTCCTAGTATGTTTAGGGATAATTTTGTTTTTTTAGAAAAAAATGAAGATGTTCTTGGAAAATATGGTTTGAGTTCGTTAAAAAAATAATTTGAATTTATTATAAGTTGATTTTTATGTTGAAAAAATTTTTTAAAAAAATTTCGTTAAGAACAAAGTCTGATGAAACATCTAAGCCAGCCGCACAAGTAGAATTTTTAATGGATTTTTTATCAAAGCATAATTATATTTTTTCAAATGATTTTGGAGAAAATTTAGAAATATTAAAGAAAAAACATTTAGTTGATTCTTTTTTAGTAACAAATTTTGATGGTAGTATTATTGTTTCAAGTAGTATTGATTCTAATGCAAATAGTATTACATGTACTGCAATGCTTTCTTATATTAAAAGTGAAATTCCAGATAGTGACGCGGTTTTGATCAAAAGAGAAAATAATTGGTTAATGCTTTTTACTCTTGATAAAAAAGTTTTTATTGTAGAAGCGGGTAGTGAATTGTCTAGTCTTGAACTAAAAGCACTTGCTTTTGAATTAAGTGGTCTTTTAGAAGAAAATAAATCTTTTTTAAAAGAAAAACAATTAACGAGGGAAAAAAATGGTTAGAGTAATAACAATTGCTTCTGGAAAAGGCGGCACTGGTAAGACAACATTAACTGCAAATCTTGGAATTTGTTTGTCAAGATTAGGAAAAAAAGTTTTGTTAATTGATGCTGATGTAGCAATGGCAAATTTATCACTTATATTAGGAATGCAAAGTTCGCCTATTACATTACATGATGTTTTATTGGGTGAAGCACAAGTGCATGATTCTATTTATGATGGGCCACAAGGAATTCATTTTATTCCATCTGGACTAAGTTTGGATAATTATAAACGAGTGGATAGTGAAAGATTATCAAGTATTGTTAAAGAATTAGAAGATAGTTATGATTATATTTTGTTAGATGCTGCGGCAGGAATTGAAAAAAATGTTTTGAGCGCGTTTTGTGCTTCTCAAGAAACATTATTGGTAACAATGCCAACTTCTCCTGCAATTGCTGATGCTTTGAAAACAAAATTAGTTGCACAACGCCTTGGTAGTAAAGTAATTGGTGTTGTAATAAATTTTGTAATGGGTGAAAAAGGGGAGATTACTAAACAAGAAACGTCTAGTATTTTAGAACTCCCAATTTATGGTTCTGTTCCTTATGATTCGGAGGTTAGGAAAAGTTTTATGCAACAAAATGTTGCACCGGTTTCAATAAGAAAACCTGATGCTGTTTCGTCAAAAGAATTTTTGAAAATAGCTTCTAGGTTAACAGGATTAAAAGTTCAAGAAAATATTGTAGAAAAAAAAGGATTTTTTTCAAGATTATTTTCTAAATTTAGAAAAAAATAGGGGTGGAGTATATGGAAAATAGACCATTTGATTTACTAAGTAATTCAATCAATAAAGAAGTTCTAATAATATTAAAAGGGGGAAGACAAATCAGGGGTGTTTTAAAAGCATTCGATGTTCACATGAATCTTCATCTTGAAAGTGCTAATGAACTTGTTGATGGTGAAATGAAAACTAATTATGGTAAAGTCTTTGTAAGAGGAGACAGCGTAGTTTTAATTACCCCATAAGTATTATAATAAAATAAATTGTTTTTTTAGGGTTTTTTAATCCTAAAAACATTTTTATTAAACAAAAACTATTTTTATATTGATTTCTGATGGATTTAAAAAAGAAAGAATATGTAATAGATTTAATAAAAAAATCTATATCTTTAGGAATAGAAGAAGAAGACATTGTTCAAACTTTACGTGATGCTAATTTAGAAGAAAATGATGCGAGAGAATTAATTAAACTAGCAAAATCTGATGTTATTGTAAAAAAAGAAGTTGTTAAATTAAATGAATCTGAGTCAAAAAAGATTTTTGATGAAAATACGAGCAAGTTAAGTATTGGAGATCAAATAACAATGCAACTTGGATTAGAAGTTAAAGGAAAAGATTATTCGAGAGATTATAAAAAAGAATCAAATGAAAATGAAGAATTAATTGAAAATGAAAATGAAGAATTAGATAAAATTGAAAATGAAGAATTGGGTGAAAAAGATTTTAATAAAAAAAATTCTGAAAATGAAATAGATTTAAATCAAAAAAAAGAATCTAATAAAAAAGGTTTATTTTCAATGTTTAGAAAAAATTCTGGAGATAGGCTTGAATTAAAAACAAATAATAAAACTTCAAATAATATTACTACAAAAGACACGTTTAGTTCTGATGAAAAAAAAATAGAAAACAATTCTATTAAAGATGTTAAAAAAGATTCTCAATCTAGCGATGTAAAAAATTCGCAAGTTGAAAATGAATCTGATTTAGAAAATGATGAGGAATCAGATGATAAGTTCATTTCAGGTTTTATTGAAAAACATTCTAATTTGAATAATCAATCTAGTTTTAATAAACAAAGAGAAAGTTTAAACTTTAAACAAAATAGTGAGTCTAATAAAATA
>JAQVNZ010000045.1 GCA_028702895.1 Candidatus Iainarchaeum sp.
AGTTCTTTCTCAGCTTCCGCCAGAAGAGACAGGGCTTGTTCCTTGTTTGCATCCTTCTGTTCGGCATACAGGCGTGCAAGGATGACAGAGCTGCGGATGAACAGGACCGATGCCTGCTCATGCAAACCATTGCTTTTATTCCAGTTTCAGATTTACTATATTCTTCATTAAAATTAACTCCTGAAAAAATATTTACATTAAATGGTTTTGCTTCTATTGGAGTTTGACTAATTTCGGTTAACCCTCTTAGCGTTAAAGGATAACTTCGTAGATTAACATTTCCTCCCATGGACATTATTCCCATTTGGGTTTCAATCATTTGCCCAGGGCTAATAATAAGATTTGGTATACTAAATAATAAATTTGGATAATTTGCTTTTATATCAAGTAATCTAACTGGTTCAGCACAATCATTTTGAATTGTTATTTTAGAATTTCTTCCTAATCCATCTTGTGTTAAATTAAAAGTAGAATTATCTACTCCGCTAATTTTTAAACAATCATATCCAGAATAATAAGTCATTACTTCTATTATTCCTAGATTATCAGTTCCTGTAGAATATCCTTTACTATTATTATTATAATTTGATAAGTTCATTTGCCCTGATAATAATGCTTGGTAATCATAATTATCTTTTGACCCAACTCTAGAATCAAGGTTACCCATTCTTCCACTTATTAATATTTGTGATTTTACTGGTTCGCTAAATTTGGTTGATGCTTCTGCAACAATCATTTTTGTTGGATTAATACTCTGACCACTTTCTAAAGATACTTGTGCGGGTGGTTCAATAGTTAATTTAACATTACTTTGAGTAGCATATTCTGTATTAACACTAAATCCTATTCCTTCTACACTAAATTGTGAAACATTTGTAACAAACACTGGTTGTATTGCGATAGCTTTTTCTTTAGCATTATTTTGTGCTAAGAATAATGTTATTTGACCAGGATAACTTAAAGCAATTCTAGGATTAATTAATTCAATTGTTATTGGTAAAACTTTTTTTAGATAATTAGAATCAAATATTATTTCAAAATTATATGTTTCATTTCTATTAAAAACTCTGTCCAATAAATTGTTTGCACTAATAGTAAGGTTACTTGTTTGTCCTGGTTGTAATATAATATCCTCACTTGTTACTGCAATATAACTTCTCTTAGTTTTTTCAGAAACCCTGTTCTTTAAAGAAATTGGCATTTCACAATTATTAGTTGCTTCAATAACACTATTCCCTTGTGCTCCTTGACTACCAAGTATTGCTAATTTTAATGAACTTGGTGTTAGTACTAAACAATTAGAATTTAATGTTCTATTATAAGTCGCGTTTATTATAGTGCTCGTACTAGTTAGAAAAGTATTTTCTACTAGTCCTTTTATTTGTAGTTCTATGGTTTCATCCGCACTCTCTTCTTTTCCAATATAAGTAATATTAATTTGAATATTTTGTGATTGTTGTTTAGCAATACTGTGCGGTGTTATAATATCTATTTTAAAATTTTCTGAATTATCACTTTGAAAACTAATATCATTAATTAAAAAATCAGAATTATTAGTTAATTTTGCGTCTATCATTCTAGTTTTTTCTTCAAACATTAATTTTGCGTTAAACTCGTCATTTATTGTCAAAATATCTTGATTAGTTATAATAAACGCTTCTGTTTTTTCTTTATATTTTTGCGCAGTAACACTTGCAGTATAAATTCCTTGTTCTAAATCATTTTGTATTCTATACAAACCATCCTTTCCTATGCCATCAGTACCGTTTCCAACAATACTCTTAACTACTTCGCCTTGTTTATTAATAATTTTTATTAAAGCATTATCAATTCCGCGTAGGTTTTGTTCTAATACTTTTATAGTAAAATTTCTTCCAAGTTTAATTTTTTTCTCGCTTAATTCTACAATTAATTCTTTTTCAATTACTGATTCAAAAGAAATTGTTTTAATAATATCTTCTTTCCCACTAGCACTAAAATTAATTATATTGGTTCCAGTGTCCTGTGCAATAAAATAAATTCTAATTTTTTGTTTACTATTAGCTGTTAATGATACAACACTACTAGCTTCTTTAGAAGTATAACCAGTTTCAGTCATGAAATTAAAATTATTATTTTGTACTCCTAAAAATGTTAGATTACTATCCGTAGTAAGATTAATTTGTAAATAATCTGCGTTAGTTGCAGTGAATTCTACTTCAAGAGCATAAATTTCGTGTTCTAATGCTTCAAATTTTGTTAAATCAAAATAATTTTCTTTATTATCAACAAAATTAAATGCTACACAAAGATCATCAGTACATTCTGGTAATGATTCAAATAAAGTTAATTCTTTTATTAGTGTTTTTGCATATAATCCTGATTTTTCTTGCGAAAAATTATTATTTTCTAATTCAGGATCAGTTGGTGTTCGATAAGTTTGGTTTTGTAATTGACTCCAAGCCCTATAATTAATAGGAATTTTTCCAGCAGTAAAATCACTTGCCCTAATTTTTACTTTGGCAACATAAGTTCCTTTTGGATTATTAACTATTCCTTCAACCCACTTATTGGCTTCGTTTTCAAATCCTTGATTAGTTCTATCTAGTGATTCATTTCCTGGTAAAGGAGTAGGACTATAAGTATAAGAAAATATTTTACTAGCATTTTGTAAAGATAAATCAAAAATAGCAATATTCTCGCTTTCAACAAATTCTATATTATTTTGACCAGTTCTAAAATGCACTCCGCCTTGTTCTGTTGCAATTGGCCATTTTACTGAAAACTTTGCCCAATAAAATGCTCCTGGGGTAATGCCTTTTACTATTTCTCCATTCTCGTTTTCTAATCCAACAAATTCTATTATAGGTGCTAGTTCATCAGAATCTTTATTATAAACTATTATTTCAATAAAATCTTTTCCATAAACATAAACATTTTCTAAAAAAATATTTCCATCATCTAATTCAATTTTTAATTCAACCATCTTGTAATCTAGTCTATTAAAAAATATTTTACCATTTTGGATATTCCCATCATATATTGTTGTTCCATCAAGAGTACTAATAATCGCGTTTCCTCTAATGCTTTCGCCTAATAAATCAATTAATTTTAATTCAATAACATTAGCTTTTTTTGTCATGTTCAAATAAACTTTATTATCAACAGTTGTTTCATTTACTTCAATTGTCTTATATCCTTCTAGTACAAAAGTTTCTGCTTGAATTTCATATACTCCTCCACTCTTAATTACTGCTGAAGCATATCCTGCTAGACTAGTAATTATTTCTTCATATCCAACTGGTTCCCTATTACCATCGATTATTTCAATAAGGGTTATCCTTGCATTTGTGACAGTGTTGCCAAAAGAATCTAATGTAAAAAAATCTAGTCTAAAAGAATTTGTTTGATTAGTTTCTTTTAATACAAGTGTAACAATTTCACTATTGCTAACAATTATTTTTGTTCTTTCTGGTAAAAAGCCTTCTTTGTAAGCTGTTATAAAAATTTGAGAATCCGGATTTAATCCGATAAATTCAATCCCACTAGAAGTAGTAATACCTTCATCAATTACTTCACCATACATATCAAATAATTGTATTAGTGTTCCTGACAAATTTAATCCTAAAGAATTAACCGAGTTAATAAGTAGCTTTTCTCCACCCTTTGCCATTAAAACATCAATTTTTTTCTCTTGTTCTCTTAATGTTATTCCGCCATCATTATCAGAATCATAATTTAAATAACCTTCTTTTTTAATAGTAATTTTTAGTGGTATTCCTGTTTGTATTTGATCAGAAACAGCGCCTTGTTGTGAAAACTTTTTTAATAAAACAGCTTGATTAGTTTTATTATAAATTGTTACTTCTGCATCATCAATACTCTTACCATCAAAATCGCTAACAGTTATTATTAAAGAGGCCATTCCAACAAAACCATTATTGCTAGGCTCTAAAGTAAGGTCTTTAGTACTCTCTGCAAAAAAAGTAATTTCTTGTGTTAAAGGATTATACCCATCAGCAGTAATACTTAGTATTAGTGTTTCTCCTTGTGGGACATTACTTTGAGTATAAATTCCGTTTCCATCAATTGTTAAATTAAAAATTTGTTCTCCATATCTAGCTGTAACAATAGCACTAGTGATTTTTGTAGTAGTCAAAGAATCAGTTAATCTTAATTTTGCGCGTATTCCAACAAATTGTTTGCTTAAAGAAATAGATGTGCTTGTACTTTCTAGTCCAATCATTTGATTGGCCATTCCATTTTCATAACCTTGTTTTTCTGCGATTAATTTTAGAATAGTTCCTTGTTTTTGTGGTGGAATATTTATTTTATTTCCATTACTAACAACTTGACTATAAATTAATTCGTTTTGTTCGTTATAAATTTTTAATGAAACATTTTGTAAGGGTTGATTAGTTGTAATATCTTTTAATGAAATAATCATTTCTCCAGAACCAGTTAATGGTGTGGTAGCAAAAAAACCAATTCCTAAAATTAGTAATAATAAAATAGTAATCGTGATAATAAAACTAGGTATTCCTTTATCTTCAAAAAAATCGCTATAAGTATAAACTGGCAAACCTTTTTTGTCTAATGAGTCTAATAAATCAAAGTATTTATCTTCTAATTTAGTATAAAATCCGGCTAATTTTTCTGAAATCAAACAAAATCCCTGTTTATAAATTCACTATATATAATTAACACTTATTATATATTAAGTATTCTATATTTAATGTTTTTTATATGCTTTGTTTTTGTTATTAAGAGTAATTAATTATTTTTTTAATAATAGTTGAATTGTAATTTTAATTATTATTTAATTTTTTTATTCGCAGATTACTGTTCCACCGTTTGTTGTGGTGGTTGACCCAAATATTGATTTTCCTGTCCCGTCCCAAATATGATTAAACATACATTTTTTTCCTATATTTTTACATAAAGTATCTGCTTTTCCGTTTCCTGTCCAATTTATTACTGTTCCAGTTAATGTTGTGTTTTGGCAGATTGTTGTTCCGCCGTTTGTTGTTGTTGAGGATGAAGCAGCAACGCGTGCACCTGTTCCGTCCCAATATTTAAAAGTCACAGTTTCTTTTCCTATTTTTCCACATGCTGCATCTGGCGAACCATTTCCTGTCCAAGCTGTCCCTGTTCCAATAGTAGTTGATTTACAAATAGCGGTCCCGCCGTTTGTTAAGATGCTTGAGCAGAATGGTGCTGAAGCACCAGTTTCTTTGTATGCATTAATACATTCTTTTCCTAATTTTCCACAAGCAGCATCACCACTACCGTTACCAACCCAGCTAGTTGATCCTACTGGATTAGAACATACATTAGTATTACAAGTTTGGAATGAATAACAACTTCCACAATTTACTGTTTTTGTTTTTCCACAATCATCAAGTCCTGTAAAAGAACTACAATTTTTTCCATATCTTGCACAAAATTGACCATTACTTTCTACAGAATCACAAGCATAATTAGTACAATTAGCAGGTTTTGCTACACAAGTTTGATTACAAGAAACATCTATTCTTATTGTTGAACAATCACACAAGTCAG
>JAQVNZ010000046.1 GCA_028702895.1 Candidatus Iainarchaeum sp.
TCTGGTTTTAGTTTATACAAAAAAACCGAGTCAAGAAGCTAAATTAATTGATCCATTAGCTTTACCAAGGGGTGCAACTCTTTCTGTTTTAGCCGAACATTTGCATAAAGATTTTGCTAAAAAATTAAAATTTGCAAAAGTTTGGGGTTCAACAAAATTTCCTGGTCAAAGGGTTGGGCCAGATTATGAATTGAAAAACAAAGATATTGTAGAAATAAATATTTGATTAGGTTATTAAAAAATAATATTTTTTAGTTAGTTTAATTTGTAATAATATTTTTTTTAAATTATTTTAATTTTTTTATAATTTTTATTTTTCGCCGGTTCCTTTTATGTTAGGATCTTTTTTCCCACTTTGAAAATACATTGCAACTGCTATTACTAAAATAATTATTCCAATTACTGCTAGCATGGTATTATTGTTTTTTTCAAAAGATATTAAAAAATTTTCTTCAAAGTAATGTGGTTCATTAGAATCAAAAAACCCATAAGCTAGTGTGAATTTGGTTTCTCCAAGAGCTTCTAATGGTGCTAATATTTCAAATTCTTGTTTGATAATTTCACCATCTTTAATTGTTTGTTTAAATAATGGTTCAGTTTTTATCAAAAATTCATTTGGAGCAATTGCTTGTGCACCTATATTGTATATTATTTCATTTGAAATATTTTTTAATTCAAAGTTTAAAATTATTTTTTCTCCTTCGGTAGTAGAATTTTTTTGAGCACTAGTTTTGATTATAATGGGCAAATCATTTATTTTGATAAATGTTCCTGAAACAAACTGTAAATTGTCTCCATAATAAACAAATATTTTTCCAATATCTTTTTTAGTATTAATTGCTTTAAATTTTATTTTAACTTCTTTTAAAATTCCTTGTTTTAGTGAATCAATATTTTCAAAAAATATTTGTTGGTCATTTTCTAAAATTAATAAATTTTCACTGGTTTCAATTCTAATAGGATAACCATTTAATTCATTTCCATCATTAAAAAAGTTTATTGTAAAAAAAGCTATTTCGTTTAATCCGATTGAATTTTTACTAATATTTGTATTAACTAATACTTCAGCACTAGAATTTCCAATAAAAAAAAGTATTAAAAATAAAATACTTATTTTTTTAATAATCGTCTTCATATCCTTCGTCTCCATTTTCGATTTTCTTTTTATTCAAATAAAATTTTTCAAATAAAAAAATTCCAATTATTAATATTATTAATCCAATAATTATATTAGTTATTAAATCTGTTGGAACAATATTTTCTTCTTCATTAAATCCATCTTTTAAAATATTTGTGGAATTAGTTTTTGCGCTTTTAGCAAATTCAATTGCAGTAATATAAACGCCGTTATTATATTTTTCTTGTGCTTGTCTCCAATTAACTTTTAATGCGTTTATTGAATCTTGGTTTTTCCAATAACCAACATTTTTTTCATCAAGAATTGTTTCTGCTGCTTCTTGTAAAGAATTTATTGCGGGATTGATTTTTTTTAAATCATTATCTGTTCCATAAATTACTTTCCATGCGTTGTTTCTTGTTTTTCTTGTTTCTAAATTTAAAACAAAATTTTCTATATTTTTTGTTGAATTAAAAATTCGTGTAGTAAATTCTTGTGTGTCATTTGCTCTTGAAAAAATATTGTTTAATGCTGCTGTTTCATTGGGTATTTTTGCAATATTATTATAAAATTCTTTTTGATTAGCTGTTATCTCAGTTGATTGTAATGCTCCAATGTTAGTTCTAAGATTGGTTACACTATTTTTCAAAGTATCAAATTCTTGTTTGTAATCATTTAGTTCTTTATAATAATCAGAAAATAAGTTTTCATAAATAGTTATTTGGTTTGTTTTTGGATTCATAAAAAAAGTTTTTTCAAAATTAATTCCTTCTTCGATTAATTCAAATATTGTTTTGCTGTGGTTTGAAAGTTTTTCTAAATATTGTTTTACTATTCTTGCTTCTTTTAAAATATCAGTAGAATTTGCAATATTTTTAAAATCAGTTTCAATTGTTATTATGCTAGTAATTTTTTCAGAAAACTTTGTTTGCATTGTTTCAAAATTAGTTTTGTTTGTTATTGAGAACGGCCAATCACCAACAGGAAAAGTATTTTTTATTTCTTGTGTTCTATTAAGAATAATCATTGTTTGAATTAATTCTCTTATTTCTATTGGGCCATTAGCTATTTCTTTTGTATTAGTATTTATTGGAATATAAACACTGGTTGTTGTTCCATTCATCCCACAAACTATCCAATAATCATTTTTCAAATATTCTATGGTTACAATTGGATTTAAAATTACTGGGACTTCATTTGTCATTAAAAAATTATTTGTTTTTGTTGCAAGAGTTATTGCTTCATCTGGTGAAAAAGCAGGGATAAAAGAGAAAAGTAATATTATTATTAATATAGTTATAAATTGTTTTTTCATAATTATAATAGAAATGTGTTAAGTGTATTAAAAAGTTTGTGGCACCGTGTTTTTTAATATTTTTAGTATTATGCGAAAGTTAATGTCATAATCCTGTTTAGTAATAGTATTATATTTTAAATTTTTTTTATTCAAAATTAAGTTTATGGGGTTACGGGGAATCTTATTGAGGTTTGTAGTGGGGTAGTTTGTAGTTTTGTTAGGTTCGTTTTTTCTGAACCTCCTAATCTTCATCAATTCCAATTTTGATAATATTCAATAACAACAATCTGGAAAGTTTTCGCAAATGTTATCACAGGCGGTTCTTTTTTTAGGAAGGCAATTAGCACAGGAATTTAAGCATTCGTTGACAATATTTTGATTTTCTGGAAGACTTTTGCAATAGGTATTACACTTATTTACATCGCCAATTCTTTCTGCAAAATCGCAAATTGTTGGTCCTCCACCGCACATTGTTACAAATACATTGTTTTCATCAAAATATCTGTGTGGTATGTCTGCCATATTTGTCCCACCATAACTTAATTTGTAAATAATTTCATTAGTTGAATTTGCACACTTTTTAATACTGCTAACCAAACCGGGACCTAACATAGTATCTTTGCTTAAGTCACCAACAAAGCATCCAACTTCATAAGATTGTTTTTGAGTATTGCATTCTTTTACATAAGGGACATTAACTACATTGTTTGTAATGCAACCAAAAATCAAAAATAAGAATATGCAAAAAACTGAAAAAACAATTATTTTTTTACTCAAATAAATCACTAAGAGTATTAATATTTTGTAAAATATAAATCTTCTGTTGTTAAGTTCTTTACATGCATTAATTAAGAAATTAAAAATTCATTCTCCGAACTCGGGTATGGGGTTACGGGGAATCGGACCCCGATCTATTCCTAACTACAACAATGTTTGTTCTCGCTTTCTACTCCTTGCTTTAGCAAGGGGTAAATTTGTTTGCGAGCTTTAACAAAGCTCCTGGAGGGAATCGTGATACCACTACACTATAACCCCAAAACAATTTTTTATTTGTAGAATCTTATTTAATTCACTAATATTATCTTTGATAATATTTAATTCTTATAATAAATTAATTAGATTAAGAATATTTAAATTAGTTGTTATATTTTTTTAAACGAACATAAATCAATTATTTTTATTAGTACATTATTGTTTTCAATATTTTTATTAGTGCATTAGTGTTTTCAAGAAACATTTAAATATTATAAAATCTTTTAACTTATTGATTTGTATGGTTGTTAAGAAAAAACTTTTTGTTAAGAAACAGCTTGTTGTTAAAAAAAAGTTTGAAATTAAAAGTAATTTGAAAAAAAATTCAGATATTAATCAATTATTAAAAACGTTAAATGCTAAACAAAAAAATTATGTTAATTTAAAATTACGTAATCCTAAAAATGGTGAATACTTTTTAACTATTAATCATTTAAAACCTGGAAAAAAATGGAATATGTTACAAGCTGCTGCTGAAGTTGCTGCCGAATCATCAACGGGAACAAATTTTCCGGTTAAAACAGAAACATCTTTTTCAAAAAGTTTGAATGCTGTAGTATATAATATTGATTTGAAAAAAAATCTTGTTTGGATTGCTTATCCTTGGAGAATTTTTGATAGAGGGGGAAATGTTCAAAATATTTTAACTTTTATTGTGGGTAATGTTTTAGGAATGAAAGAAGTTTCTGCATTAAAATTACTAGATGTTTGGTTTCCTAGATCAATGTTAGAAAAGTACGATGGTCCAAGTTACACTCTGGATGATATGCGAAAATATTTGGGTGTTTATAATAGGCCTATTCTTGGAACAATAATAAAACCAAAAATTGGTTTGATTTCTAGTGAATATGCTGAAGTTTGTTATGATTTTTGGTCGGGTGGAGGAGATTTTGTTAAAAATGATGAACCACAAGCGGATCAAGAATTTTGTGATTATAAGTTAATGGTAAAAAATGTTAAACAAGCAATGGATAAAGCAGTAAAAGAAACAGGCAAAAAGAAAGTCCATTCATTTAATGTTTCATCAGCGGATTTTGATACAATGATTTCTCGTTGTGAAATAATAATAAATGCTGGATTTGAAAAAGGGAGTTATGCTTTTTTAATAGATGGTATTACTGCGGGTTGGATGGCTGTTCAAACGTTGCGTCGACGTTATCCTGGTGTTTTTATTCACTTTCATAGGGCTGCGCACGGAGCATTTACTCGGCCAGAAAATCCTTTTGGTTTTTCAGTTTTAGTATTATCAAAATTCGCAAGACTTGCGGGTGCATCTGGAATACATACAGGTACTGCTGGTGTTGGTAAAATGAAGGGTTCTCCAAAAGAAGATATTACTGCTGCAAAAAATATTTTACAATTAATTTCTAGCGGACATTTTTTTGAACAATCTTGGACAAAAATTTCTATTGGTGATAAAGATATTGCTGGCTTATTAAAAGAAGATTTATTACACCAAACCGTTTTAGAAGATGATTCTTGGAGAGGGATGAAAAAATGTTGCCCTATTATTTCGGGAGGATTAAATCCGACTTTGTTAAAAAAATTTATTGATGTTATGGGTAGTGTTGATTTTATTACTACTTTGGGAGCGGGTTGTCATGCTCATCCAAAAGGAACTAAATCTGGTGCGATTGCACTAATACAATCGTTTGAGGCATATGAAAAAAACATTGATATTCATGATTATGCAAAAACACATAAACAATTGGCCCAAGCAATAACATTTTTTGAGAAGAAAAAATAATATACATTTATTTAACAATTGTATTTTTTCAAATAATTTGTTTAATTAGTTTTTTTATTTTTTATAAAATAATTTTTTTTAATATTATTTAATAAATTTAATATTATTCAATAAATTTGTAATATCCTTTTCTTTTTTCTAATATTTCGCCTTCGTCTTTTAAAAATTCAATAATTATTTTTGTTAATTCTATTGAAATGTTTTCTTGTTTGGCAATTTCTTCTAGG
>JAQVNZ010000010.1 GCA_028702895.1 Candidatus Iainarchaeum sp.
TTTGTTGTTACCTCTAGTAGTTTTTCTTTTTTTACAGTTGTTATTACAAATGATTTTTTTATAAAATTTTTTTGTTTTATAAAAACTGTGTTGTTTTCTCCATTGCATCCAAATTCTTGTTCAAATTCGATTGCGCTATTAGAAAAAAAAGAATCTATTATTGATGCGCAATTGTTTGAAATATTTTTAGTATTAAGTAATTCTTGTTTTTCTCTTAAATTTTCGTTTAATACAATTGTTCCAATTAGAATTGTTGTAATAAATGCGATTAATGCAGTTAATGTGATTATTGCTTCTAAAGAATTATTCATGTTATCGCCCGGGTTATATAATCAACTGGTATTTTAAATTCTAATTTTAGATAATTTCCAAGTTTTGTCCAAACAATATTTGTTTTTGAAATATTTGATGTAAAAACATATTCTGCATATGTAATTTCTTTTATTTTTAATATTGAAACAACACTGTTCTCGTTAAGAAATCTTAATGTTAAATCAGTTTCATTTTCAGAAAAAATGTTTTTTGCTTTTGCACGATTTTTTAAATAATTATATAAAACCGAATTTATTTCGTTTTGTGCAATTAAAATATTTGTAATACTCGTTTGACTTATTTCTTCAAGTTTAATTTTAATTATTTTGTCAACATTTTCTTCTAAAATAGTTCGTTCTTTGTGAGCATTTTCTAGTTTTATTAATTCATTTTTATTTTTCTCAAAAAGAGTATTTGATTTATTTAGTCCTATTGAAAATTCAGTTATTATTAACAACATTACTAATAAAACAATAAATGTGAATAAACCATTATTTTTCATTAAAAAATTTGATTTTTTTGTTTAAAAAAGGAATCTGTTTTTTCGTTGATTGTTGAAGTGTTTTATAAGTTAATTAAACTAAAAATATTAAAAGCATTATTAAGAAGAACATTGCTGTTGCGAATGCTCTATTATAATATGAAATTACTCCTGCTATTGCAGGGATTATTACGATTAAATAAATATGTTGTGGGTATTTTGTCATAACTAGTATTGTTGTTAGTGCGCCAATTGCATATAAGAAAAACATGAATGCGACAAAAGTGCCAATTTTTTTAGTTAAGTAGTCTTGTATTTTTTTATACCAAGAATCAATTTTTTTATTTATTTCAACCATGTTATCTAGACAATTATTAGAACATATTCTTTAAAAATTTTGTTTTTAACTTTTTTTAATATAAAAAGCTTTAAAATAACAAATATTGTTGATTTTATAATGATTGAAGAAATAAAACAATTAAGTGATATTGAAAGAATATTAATTTTGAAAATTAATAATTCTAAACAAAGTTTTTCTGATTTTTCTAATAGTTCATTTAGTATTGATTCGGTTAGGCGCGCTGCTGGTTGGCTTGCAAAAAAAGAGTTTGCAGAAATTATCAAAACCGAATCAGAAAAATATTTTCTTTCTATTAAGGGCGAACAAGCATTAGAAAGGGGGATGCCCGAAGTTATTCTTTTAAACAAATTAAAAGAACTTGGTGGTGAAACTTCATTTAAAGAATTACAATCTTCGTCTGGATTGGATTTTAAAGAATTTAGTATTGCGCTTGGGATAAATAAAAAAAATGCGTTTGTGATAATTTCTAGTGGAAAAATATCTTTAACTGGCGTTGATAATGATAGTCCTCTAACTGATTTAAGTTTAGTATTAAAAAAAGTTAAGGGTGATGAAAAAATATCTCAAAATGATTTGAGTGAATTATTAGATCGTGGTTTGGTAGAAAAGAAAACTTTTGTTGATAGGAAAATTAGGATTTTGCAAAAAGGTATTGATGCTCAAAAAATCCTTTTAGAAAAAAAGATTGATCGTGTTTTTGATGTTGAATCAGTTGTTCCAAAAATATTAATTGGGAAAAAATCTCCGTATGTTCAATTTTTGAATCAAATTAGATCTAATTTAGTTGCACATGGATTTGAGGAAATGTATTCGCCTTTAATTGTTTCTGAATTTTATAATTTTGATGTTTTATTTCAATCACAAAATCACCCTGCGCGAACCTTGTCTGATAGTTATCAATTAAAACAACCTTCTAAAGGAAAACTTCCTAATAAAAAAATTGTTGATGCTATACGCGCTGCACATGAGACTGGTGGAAAAGCGAAGAGTTCGGGGTGGGGATATAAATGGAGTGAAGAAATTGCTTCAAGATTAGTTCCAGCAATGCATGGTACTGCGCATAGTGCTAGAAAATTAGTTGAAGGAATAGAAAGTCCAAAAAAATATTTTTCAATAGCACGTTGTTTTAGACCTGATGTTTTAGATGCTACTCATTTACTTGAATTCAATCAAATGGAAGGTTTTGTTGTTGGAGAAAATTTAGATTTTAGACACTTATTAGGGATGTTAAAAGATTTTGCAATAGAAATTGCTGGTGCAGAAAAAGTAAAATTTTTTCCAGATTATTATCCTTTTACTGAACCATCAGTACAATTATCAGCAAAACATCCAGAATTAGGGTGGGTAGAATTTGCCGGAGCAGGAATGTTTAGGCCAGAAATGCTTGAAAATCTTGGGGTAAAAGGAGAAGCAATTGCATGGGGAATTGGAATTGATAGGCTGGCAATGTTTAAATTAGGAATAAAAGATATTAGATATTTATTTGCAGAAGATTTGGGTTATTTAAGAAATGCTAAAGGAGTATTATTATAATAAATTTGTATTATAGGTGAAATTATGCCAACATTAGATGTATCTAAAAAAGATTTTGAAAAATTATTCAAAGAAAAAGTTTCTATTTCTCGCTTAGAAGAATTATTAGAATATGTTAAAGGAGAATTAGATGGTCAAGATGGTGACTCGTTAAAAGTTGAGTGTAAAGAAACTAATCGTCCTGATTTATGGTCAACTGAAGGACTTGTTAGAGAAATTCTTGCAAGAACTGGAAAAGAAAAAGGGATTAAAAAGTATGTTGTAAAAAAAGGAAATATTGAAGTTTTTATTAATGAAAATTTACAAAAAGTAAGGCCGTTAATTGCGTGTGCGGTAGTAAAAGATGTTAAAATAGATGATGATTTTATTGTTCAAATGGTTCAATTACAGGAAAAAGTTGGAGAAACATTTGGTCGAAAAAGAAGAGAAACTGGGATAGGGTTATATGATTTAGATATCATGACTCCGCCTGTTTATTATAAAGGTTTTAAGGATGATGAAATAGAATTTATTCCTCTTGATTGGAAAGTGCCAATGCGTCCTAGTGAAATTCTTTCTCAACATGAAAAAGGAAAAGCATACAAACATTTGCTTGACAATTCAAAATTATTTCCTATTGTTATTGATTCAAAAAATGTAGTTGCTTCAATGCCACCTATTATTAATTCTCAAATAACTGGTAAAGTTACTAATAAAACAAAAAATCTTTTTATTGAAGTTACTGGTTTTAATTGGACTAATATTGAAATCGCTTTAGAAGTAATGTGCATGGCATTAGCAGATAGGGGTGGAAAAATATTTTCTTGTAAAATTAATTTTCCAAAACAAAATTTTTATCCGAGTAAATCGATTATTACGCCTGAATTTAAAACAAAAAAAATTTCATTTGATAAAAGTTTAATTGAAAAGAAAACTGGTTTAAAATTAAATGATTCTAAAATAAAACAATTGTTAGAAAATGCGCGTTATAATATTTCAATAAAAGGAAATATGCTTAGTGCTGAATTTCCAGCTTATAGAAAAGATATTTTTCATGCAGTTGATGTTATTGAAGATTTATTAATTTCATATGGGTTCAATAATATTGTTCCGCAAAAAATAAAAATGAGCGTTGTTGGGTCTCAAAGAAAAGAAGTATTGTATGCTGATTTTGTTAGAGATGGGTGTATTGGTTTAGGGTTACAAGAAGTTTTAACTTTTAATTTAACATCAAAAGAAATTCAATCAGAAAAAATTCTTTTAAATGATGAGTTTGTTGAAATAGTTAATCCTGTGTCTACTAGTTATCAAATAATGCGAAAAAGATTGTTCCCGCAATTATTATCTTTTTTATCAAAAAATAAGAATCAAGAATACCCTCAAAAAATATTTGAGATTGGTTCTTGTTTAGATCTTGATTCAAACGAAGAGAATGGAGTAAAACAATCTAATAATCTTTGTGTGGTGTTAACTCACACTAATACTAATTTCACAGAAATAAAATCAGTTTTAGTCTCATTATGCGATTATCTTGGATTAAGTTTAGAATTAAAAAAATCTGAATTTGCGTTTTTGGGAGAAAATTCTGCTACTATAATTGTTAATGGAAAAAAAGGTTTTATTGGAGAATTAAAAATAGGTGTTGCACAAAATTTTGGTTTAAACAAACCAGTAACATTATTTGAAATAGAATTATAATTTTTGTAAAATATATTAACTAGTTTGAATATAATTCTTTTATGAAAGGCAATCGTCAATTATCAAGTTTTTTATCTAAAAAGACAAAACAAGGCCGCGCACAAAGAGATGCTCTTGCTAAAAGATTAAAATCTGGTCGATTAAAAGATATAAAATCAACTGATGTTCTGGCTAGGCCCGAACAAGGCTGGAATGTTTCTAGGGGTTTAAGTTCAATGGGTGTTTTTAGACATCGTTTTATTGATAGTGTTATTCGTGTTCGTAAAAATAAAAAGGTGCCTATAAAAATTCTTGATGTTGGTGCGGGGTTAGGTTATTTTGGAAATGATTTGCGTCTTGTAGCTGGAAAAGATAGTGTTGTTCATGGGTTAAGACTTGCGCTAAGTGGTCCAAATGAGCGAAGAATTGTTAGACAAACTCTTAATTCTGAATTAGTGGGATCAATAGAAAATTATCGTTTTAAAACAAAATATGATTTTATTTTCTCTGTTGCCGGGGGAACAGTTTATACTGCTAATCTCCCAATTGCACTTGAAAAAACTTGTAATTCTCTTAACAAGGGGGGAGAGGCAATATTGCACGTTATGCCAACAAAGATTAAACCATTAATGAGAGCATTAAGAGAAAAAGGTTTTGAGATAAATTATGTTCCAAATTCTAAAAAACGTTTAGTGCATATTGTTAATGTTAATGGGAAATTATTAAAATTTGATAAACAAATAAGACAAGAATTAAAAAAACCAATTAAACCAAGGTTATCTATTAATATGAAAAAAAATTAGAACTAACTTCTTTTTTGATTAATATTTTTATAATAATTTTATATTAATAATCAGCTATTTTATATTAATAATCGATTATTTTGTTTTTATAATTTATTATTTTGTATTGTTTTTTAATTACCTGATTGTTTAAGCTTTTATTTCTTTATGCTGTTTTATTTGTTATGACAAACGTATTTTCTTCAAAATCTGAAAATCATATTATCAAAGATGAGCGATTTCTTTATCCTGATTTTGTGCCTCAAAGAATTCCTTTTCGTGAACAAGAAATAAGTGAAATGGTTTTTTGTTTAAAACCTAGTACACAAGGAAAAAAACCAGAAAATATTTTTATTTCTGGCCCGCCCGGAATTGGTAAAACAGTTACTTCAAAATTTGTATTAAACGAATTAGAAGAATATTCTGATAGAGTAAAATGTATTTACATAAATTGTTTTGAATTAAATTCTTATAATTCTATAATGGCAAAATTGACAAATTCTGCAGGATATCCTGTTCCAATGCGCGGGTTAAGCACTGAAGAGTTGTTTGAGCGGTTCGTGGCTGTTATAAAAAGCAAACGAATTGTTCCAGTAATAGTTTTTGATGAATCTGAACAATTATTAAAAAAAGAAGATACTAAAAAATTATTATATGATTTATCTAGATTAAATGATCAATTCAAAATTTTTGCGGGATTAGTTTTTATTTCAAATGATAATTTATTTCTTTCTTTTTTAGATGAACGAATTCGTAGTTCATTAAATGCGTCTGTAATAAAATTTGAAAAATATTCTTGTTTACAATTAAAAGAAATTCTTAGAGATCGTGCAAAATTCGTTTTTTTTGATAATGTTTTGGATGACGATGTAATTGCGTTGTGTGCGGCACATGCCTCAAAAACGGGGGATGCTAGAATAGCAATTTATTATTTGTTAAAATCCGCAAGAATAGCTGAAAAAGAAAACTCGAAAAAAGTTTTAATAAAACATGTTAGATCTTCTTTTCAAGAAGAAAAAATAATAAAATTTGAGATAATGGAAAATCTTTCTGATTCTGAAAAAAAAGTTTTAGAGATTATATCTAAAAAAGAATTAACTTCCAGAGACCTTTACACTATATTAGAATCTCAATTAGCAGAAAGAACAATTAGGAAAATAGTTTCAGATTTAGAACAAAAAGGAATAATTGAAACTATTGATTTGCGTGAAGGAAAATTTGTTACTAGAGTGATAAAAAAGAAGATTAATTAGTTTTTTTTATGTTTTTTTAAATTATTTTTTGTATTTTGCAACTTTTTAACGTTTTTTAGTTAAAGATATATTTTTATATGATTCTTTAGATAATTTTAATAGTGGTTAAAATGGTTGTTAGTAAAAATAAAGTTGTTAAATCAATTTCAAAAAATTCAAATAAATTAAAAAAACAAAAACTTGTTTTAAAATCAATTAAAGAAAAAGTTGATGCTAATGCTGTTGCTAGTACGGTTAATCAAAAAAAGCAAAAAACTGTTTTAAAATCAATTAAGAAAAAAGTTGATTCTAATGCTAAAAATACTGCTGATCAAAAAAAAGAAATAGAAAAATTAAAATTAGTGATTGGGGATTTGAAAAAGAAAAAGAAAACTAATGTTAGGCGAGTATCTGAATATAATCTTTTTATAAGGAAACAAATTCTTTCAGGGTTAACTTTTGAAAGAGCTGTTAAAGAATGGAATAAATTTAAAAAATTAGAATTAAAACAAAAACGGAAACCTTCTGCATATAATCAATTTATTGGTTCTCAAATGAAATTAGGCAAAACTTTTATGGAATCTGTTAAATTATGGAGACTTGCTAAAGAAGGGAAATTGGGTAGGAAAGGTTCTACTAGAACTGTTACAAAAACCATTGTTAAAACAGTTAAATCTAAACCAAAAATAATTGTTAAAACAGTACAATCTAAGCCAAAAATAGTTGAAAAAATAAAATATAGGACTAGGACAAAAGAAATTTCTAAACCATGTCCGCCTTCTAAAATAGTTGAAAAAAATATTTTAGATTATGATAAATTAAGGGAAATGTTTTCTGAAATTTCTACTAAAATCAATATGCAAAATTCTAAACAAGAATCAATTTCTATTACTGATATAAAATCTGCGGTTGAATCAGATGATGAAGAAATAGCATTTAAATTAGTTCAAACATATTTTATAGAAATTGCTAGATTTGGATTTAAAAAACAATTAACTTTGGACGAAATAATTGATGCATATTTGTATTCTTTAACAAGAGTAAAAATGACTGATTCAAAAGAATTAGATTTGGCTGAAAAAGTGAAAAAAGCGGGTATTACAAAATAAAAATTTTGATTATATAAAAAATAAATTATTTGGCGATGGTGATAAAAAATGAATGATGAAGAAGTAGCATTTAGAATAGTTAGATTATATTTTGAAGAAATTGCAAGACTTGGTTTTAAACGACAATTAGACTTAGACCAAATAATGAATGCTTATTTTTATACTTTAAAAAAAATTAGAAATAAAGATTCTGCAATGAAAAAAATAACTGAAGATGTTTATAATTCAAAAAAAATAGTTACACAAACAACAACTCAAACATATTCTAATGATAATGAAAAAACTAGTATTTCTACAGAAAAAAACGTTACAGATATTTTAGAAAAATAATTTTTTTGAATGAGTTTTTAAAAAAATTATTAAACGATAATCGTCTTTATTAAAAAAATATATTTGCTGTTTTTGTTACAGCAAATAAAAAATTTTTTAATTCTTAAATTATTTTTTAGTTACTTTTTGTTCTTTTAAAATAACTTTTGCTATTAAAAAAACAACTAATGCTATTATTGCAAAGTTTATTAATTCAGCTAAAAATGCTCCAATCCCAAAAACAACTGGGCCTAGTGCAAGTGTTGCTGTTTTCCAAACTCCGCCTGGAATTAATACTGCGATTATTGGCATTATGATATTATCAACTAGTGATTTTATCAGTGCGGTTGCAGCCATACCCATTATGAATGCGATTGCTAAACCAACTACTTTGTATTCTTGTAAAAATTCCATGAATTCATTCAAAAATAATTGTGCTTCGTTTTTTAATTTTTTCTTTTCTATTTTAGCCATAGTGTAGCCTCCTTAAATATTATTTTATTTTGATTTAAAAATAGCTCGTTTGGCATGGGATTTCATAATTTTTTGGATTAGCGTTTATTAAAAATAATTTCTATTACATCGCCATATTTTAGTAAATGTTCTTTTCCAATTATTTGTTTTGTTTTAACATCTATTGCTCGGATAAAACCATTTCCCATATCGGTGTGTAAAGTAAATGCAAAGTCTAAAGCTGTGCTTTTTGGTGGCATCAAAAAACAATCTGGGATATAATTTCCATCTTTATCTGCTAATCCTTTTACTCCGCCTGGAAAAACTGGGAAATAATTTAATATTTTTAATACGACATTATCAATACATTCTTGAACACCAGTTGAACCAAATTTTTCTAACACATTTTTATTAATAGTTTCTAAACCAATTTTTTGTTTTTCATTAAGGTCACCAATTATTTCAAAGTTTTTTTGACCAGGATAGTATTTTACAATTCCTTGTTTTGAAGCTTTTCTTAATGCTATTTCGCTTGCTGCAGAACAAGGGATAATTATTGTATCAGGAAATGTTTCTTTCATTCGTTTAACATTATTTTCGCCACTTGGCAAATCACATTTGTTAGCGGCTATTATTATTGGTTTACTTAATTTTCTACACATTATTGCAAAATCTTTTTTATCATCATTTGTCCAAGTTCCAAATTGTTTTTCGTCTAAATTTAATGTTCTTATTGCTTTTTCAATATGGTTTGATAGTATTTTTATTCCTGAGAGATTTTGGGACATTTGGTGTATTCTTTTTGAAAAATCTTTTTCAATAGTTTTTGAAAATTTTGGCCAATTATTTTTAATTATTTTTAAAAACCATAATTCAATTTCATTTTCTAAAAATTTTACATCTTCTATTGGATCATGGCTCCCTTCATTAACTGTTTTTCCTTCTGCATCAGTTGAACCTGACGCATCAACAACATGAATTAGCGCATCTGCTGATGATAAGTCGTTTAAGAATTTGTTTCCAAGTCCCTTGCCTTCGTTTGCACCAGGAACTAGTCCTGCAACATCAATTAATTCTATTGGAACATATCTTATTGGATCATTATTTTCATCTTTAATTAAAAATCCGTGTCTTGGATTACTTGTCACATTAAAAAATTTACCTGCATCTTCTATTCTAATAAAACCAATTCCTTTGTTTGGTTGAATGGTTGTGAAAGGGTATGCTGCAATTCCAACATCTATTAGGGTTGAACTTGAAAAAAAAGTGCTTTTTCCACTAGATGGTTTTCCAACAATTCCTATTTGCATTTTATCACAAATAACTTATTTTTAGGATTGCTTATAATCCTTTTGTGTTTGTTAAAAAAAGATTTTTTTTATAAACTAGTATTATTTATATAATTCTTTCCAAGGGTAGTATTAGTATGAGTGAATTATTAATTGATAAATATTTTCCAAAGACTTTTGAAGAATTTATTGGTAACACTGAAATAGTGGATGATGCGATAAAATGGGCCGAATCTTGGCAAAATAACATTTCTCAAAAACCATTATTATTTTTTGGCCCACCAGGAATTGGCAAAACGGCATTAGCTCATTTAATTGCTAAAAAATTCGAGTGGCAGATTTTTGAAATGAATTCTAGTGATTTAAGGAATAAGGATACTATTGAAAGAATTGCTGGTGCTGCTGTTGGAAACGCGTCTTTATTTGGTTTTAAAAGATTAGTTTTAATTGATGAAATTGATTCTTTACAGTCTTCAGATAGGGGTGGTGCTGGTGCAATAATGAGTATAATAAAAAATGCGAATAATCCAATTATTTTAACTGCTAATGAAATTTATGCTGATAAAAAATTAGTTCCTTTAAGGACCTTGACACAATTAAAAGAATTTAAAAAAATAAATTATCTTTCAATTGCTAGAAGATTAAGAGAAATTTGTGATATTGAAAAAATAGTTTATGATCCGGAAGCAATAAAAGAATTAGCAAAAAATTCGGGTGGTGATTTTAGAAGTGCTTTAATTGATGTTCAAAATAATTCTGATGATATTAGTTTGGATAATATAAAAAATATTTTTCCAAGAACAAAAAAAGAAAAAATATTTCCTTTGATGACAAAAATATTTAAGAGTCAAAATTTAAAAGAAATGCAAGAAATGGTTTTTAATTCAGAAGTTTCTTCTGAGTTATTAGTTAAGTGGGTTGAAGAAAATATTCCTAGACAATTTGATGGAGAGGATACTGCTAAAGCATTTTCTATTTTAAGCAGGGGAGATATTTTTAGTGGTAGAATTTTTAGGAGACAAAATTATTCTTTTTTAAAATATGTTTTCTTTTTATCAACTGTTGGTGTGGGTTTGTCTAGAACAAAAGAGTATTCTGGTTGGCGTCCGTTTCAATTCCCAAATTTATTATCTTCTCTTTCTGCTTCTACTTCCAAAAGAAGTATTAGAAAAGAAATCGGGAAAAAAATCGGTTCTAAAACGCATATTTCTATAAAAGATGGGGTTAGGGATATTCCATTTATTCAAGTTTTAATTGAAAACAAACAAATTGCGCCACCAATAATAAGTTTTTTTGATTTTGATGAAAAAGAAATAGCGTTTTTTTTAAATACTAAAGACAATACAAAAAAAGTTAAATTGCTTAAAGAGTCTGCTGATGAAATAAAAAAACAAAGATTAATTTCTTTAAGAAAAGGAAAACAATCTTCGTTATTTTCTTAATTAAAAATATTTTTTTAATATAAAAAATAATTATTTTTTTATCTATTTTATTTGCGTTTTGTTATGTTTAAATTTTGTTATGTTTAAATTAGTTTTTTTAAATTATTTTTATTTATTTAATCTTCTTCAAAAACAGTATTATCTTCAACAAAAGATTCTATTTTTGAACTAAAATATTTTCTCTTCCAAATTATTGTTCCCATTAAAATTAATGCTATTATAATTATTATTAACCCTTGAGTTGTTTTGAATAAAAAATTTGTAACTTCGTTTAAATCCAGTATTGGATTTATTTTTTTCCATAAAATATATTTTACATTTAATTTATTCGCGCTTTTGTAGCCTTTCCAAGTAATAGTTTTTTTTGTTCCGTTCGAACCGATTATTGCGTCTGGAGAAATAGTTTCATTAATTTCTGCACCGGGTGGTAATTCTATTACAATTGTTGTACCATCAAGAATAATCCATAATCCTGATTGAAATAAATTATTAAGATAATTTGCTTTAATACTATATTCTTCAACAAGATTAGTTTCTTTTCCTTTGGCCATTAAAGCGTCAGCTAATTGATATTTTATTTCAAGATAATTGTCATTTCCTTCACTATAAGTTATTTTTCCATTTATTATATTATTTTGGCCTATTGTTGGTTTGAATTGTGGATTGAATTCTTCCCATTTTCTTAAATCTGATCCTAGGTCAGTGCTTGTTGTTCTAAATTCTAGTTTATCTTGGTCTGTGTTAAAATATAACTGAAATTTCTCCGTTATTTCAGCGGTCCCGTCATTACTAATAATAATATTTACATTGTGTGCAAAAACTCCGTAACCTTGTGCAAAAACAGTGCTTGTAAATAATAATATTAATATTGTTAAAAAAATCTTTTTCATGTTGAATTAATGTTTTAACTCATTAATTAATTTTACTATGCGTTATATTTTTGTAAGTTAATATTTTTTTAATTAAATTTCAAATTATTTTTAATATTTTTTAATTTAATATTTTGTTCTTTTAATCGTTTTTTGTGCCTTTTTTGTGCATTAGTTTAAATTACATCTCTTATAGAAGTATATTGTATGGTTGAATTGCAATATTTTGGTCACTCGTTTTTTAAAATTGTTGGGAAATCTGGAACAATGATTATTGATCCGATTTTTGATTCGTCTAAAACAAGTTTTGAAAAATTTGGTAAAATTCCAATAAAAAAAGAGTCTGTTGGGAATATTGATTTAATTCTTCTTACTAATGATATGGAAGATCATTTTGATAAAATCGCGGTTGAAGAACTTGCAATAAAACATAATGCTACTGTTATTGCACATGATAGTATTTTAACTAGTTTAGATATTCCTAGAAACCAAAAAACTTCTGTGTTTCAAGCTAATGAAATTTTTTTAAATGGTTTTAAAATAAAACCTGTTATTGCTCATTGTCCTCAAAGTTTTTGTCCAACTGGTTTTTTGATTGATAGTGATGGTAAAAAAATTTATCATGCGGGTGTAACAATGCTTTTAGAAACTTTTGCTGGGATTAAAACGGATGTTGCAATATTGCCTTTAAGTTCTAGGAGCATGGATGTTGTTGATGTTGTTCGTGCTGCGAAAATGATTAAACCAAAATTTTTGGTCCCTATGCAATATGATATTTTTGAAAAAGTAAGGCTTGATCCAATTGATTTAAAAAAAAGGATTAGTGAGAGTGTGTTATTAACTGAAACTCTCGTATTAACTCCTGGAAAAAAAATGAAAATTAAATAACCTAGTGGTTTGTAATGATTTATGTTTTTTTAATTGTTATTATTGCAATGCTTGTTTTAATTGGTTTTTTTAGAATCGCTATATTACAACGAAATAACGAATCTAATCAAGTTGAAAAATATTTTTCTAAATAAATTTTTTTAAAGCTTAATTTGATTTACTATTTTTGGATACCTTATTTTTTAATGTTTAATATTTTTATTAATTTTTTCATGTTTGGTATTTTTGTTTATTTTTTCAGCGATTTTTTTTATTTTTTTAAACCATCAAATTTAAATTGGTTAAATGTATTATATCCTAATGATTGTAGTAATATTATTGTCTATAATAGCCTTGCTTTTATTATTCCTTGTTTTTTTGTATAATATTAATTTACCAAAAAATATTATTATTGTAAAAGAACAAGAACTATTATTATTAGTGGATCAATTAAAGATTGTTGAAAAAAAATTCTTTCAAGGAAAAATAAAGAAAAATGTTTTTGATAATTTAAAAGGTGATATTGAAATTAATTTTGTTTTAAAAGAACTTGAAATATTTAGATTAAAGAAAATTGATTTTTCAAAATTAAATGAAAAATTGGATCAGTTGTCTGTAAAATTAAAGAATCCTACTAGGTTCAAAAAAACAAAATTAAAGAATTTGATTCGTGAATCCGAATTAATTCTTGCTGAATTAGATATTATTGAGAAAAAATTTTTAAAAAAAGAAATTTCTGCGTCATCCTTTGAAAAATTAGTTCATATAAAAGAAAATGAAATGATTGCAAAAGAATCTCAAATTGTTAATTATATTAAAAAATAATTTTTTTAAACTTCAATTACATCAAAGTCTTTTACTGAAAAACTATTTGTGAAAACTTTTTTTGCTTCTTCTTCAAAAAGTTTTTCATTACTTGTTCTAGCACTATAGTGTATTAAAAATAATTTTTTTACCATTGCTTTTTTAGCGATTTGTGCTGCTTCTTTTGCAGTTGAATGAAACCCTTCAATCGCATTTGCTTTCTGGTCTTCTAAAAATGTTGATTCATGAATAAGTATATCTGCATTTTTTGCATTAACAATACTTTCTCTAATTGGTCTAGTGTCTGGTATGATAACTATTTTTCTACCAATCCTTTTTTTGGAATAATCTAGCACATCTTTTTTAGTAAATTTTTTTCCATTAATACTAATTGTTTTTCCTTCAACTAGTTTTGAATATAATGGTCCTGGGGGGATACCAAGTTTTTCTGCTTTTTTTCTATCAAATTCGCCTTTTTTATCTTTTTCTTTGAAAACAAATCCATAACAACTAATTTCGTGTTTTAATGGGAATGCTTTTATTTCAAAATCTTTTTCTTTTAACATTAAACCTTTTTTTAATTCTTTAAATTCTATTGGAAAACAAGGTTTTATTATTTCTTTTAAAATTTTTGATATTTTTTCTTTTCCTCCTTTTGGAGAAAAAATTGTTAATTTTTCTTTTCGTTGATTTAATGTTTGAGTTGCAATCCAACCAAATAATCCTAAAAAATGATCTGCGTGCATGTGGCTAATAAAAACATTATTTATTTTCATTAAAGATAAGTCTGAAATCATTAATTGTCGTTGTGTTCCTTCGGGAGCATCAAAAAGAATATTGTTCCCTTCAAAAGTTATTGCAGTACTAGAAGAATTCTTGTTTTTTTGAGGAACACTGCCACTAGTGCCTAAAAAAGTTATTTTTATTTTTTCCATTAAAGATTTTTTGTAGTTAATTGTTTAAATAATCTTCTTTTATAAAAAAATAAATTAATTTTGTATTAATTTGTTTTAGATTTGTTAAATTTTATTGTTATCTTAATCTTAATTATTTTGTAAATAATAGTTTGTTTGATTTTTATAATCTTTTTTAGTCTTTTACAAACATATTTAACTCTTTTCTACGAAAAATAGTTTTATGGCCAATGTAACAAAAATTAGAAAGTCTTCTGTTAAAAAATCTATTAATACTTCTAAAAAAAGTGTTAAAAATATTGAAAAAGTAATTTCTGATAACATAATTATTGTAAAAAATGATTATTCTTTTGAAAACACGTCTCAAATAAATGTTCCAAAAAATCTTATTAGTCAAGTTATTGGCCAAGACGAGTCAGTTCATTTAATTAGAAAAGCTGCGGCCCAGAAAAGAAATGTTTTGTTAGTTGGGATTCCGGGTACTGGAAAATCTTTGTTAGCACAAGCAATGAGTGAAATTCTCCCTGTTCAAAAATTAATGGATGTTTTAATTTATCCTAATTATGAGGACTCAAATAATCCAAAAGTTCGAAGTGTTAAAGCAGGTGATGGGAAAAAAATTATTGATCAAGCAAGGCTTGAATCTAGAAAATCAGAAGATACAATGAGATTAATTTCTTTTATTCTTCCTATTGGTTGGATGATTCTTGCTAGTGCATTATGGCAATTTGGGTGGTATTCGGATATTATTTTTGCAGCATTATTATTGATTGGAGTAATGTTATTAATTGGCCTATCAGTTGGTGGTCAAATGAAGAGCAAAGAAGGGGTTAGTGCACCAAAATTATTAGTTAATAATCTTGGAAAAAAAGTAGCGCCTTTTTTTGAAGGAACTGGTGCAAGAGCTGGAGCATTACTTGGGGATGTTAGGCATGATCCTTTGCAAAGTGGGGGATTAGGAACACCTGCTCACTTGCGAGTAGAACCAGGAATGATTCATCGTGCAAGTGGAGGAGTATTATTTTTAGATGAAATTGCTACTCTTAGTTTAAAATCTCAACAAGAATTATTAACTGCAATGCAAGAAAAAAAATATTCTATTACTGGTCAAAGTGAAAATTCTTCTGGTGCAATGACTAGGACCGATCCTGTTCCATGTGATTTTGTTTTAATTGCTGCTGGAAATTATAAGGATTTAGAAAAAGTTCATCCTGCATTAAGATCAAGAATTAGGGGTTATGGTTATGAAATTTATATGAATAATTATATGGATGATAATGAAGAAAATAGATTAAAAATTGCGCAATTTGTTGCACAAGAAGTTATTAAAGATGGTAAAATACCTCATTTTGAAAAAGAAGCTGTTGAAGAAATTATTTTTGAAGCAAGAAGAAGAGCTGAGCGAAAAGGAAAATTAACATTAAAGTTAAGAGATTTGGGTGGGCTAGTTAGGGCTGCTGGGGATATTGCGAAGGAAAAAAATCATTCTTTTGTTAGCAAACAAGATGTGTACGAAGCAAAAATTTCTGCTAGAACTCTTGAAGCACAAATGGTTGATAAGACCATTGAAACAAAAAAAGATTATGAAGTTTATTTGAATAAGGGAACAGCTATTGGCAGAGTAAATGGTTTAGCTGTATTTGGAGATGGTTCAGCAGGGTCTATTATTCCTATTGAAGCAGCGGTTTCTCCTCCTAGTTCAAAGAACACTTCTAAAGTTATTGCTACTGGTAAACTTGGTGAAATTGCTAAAGAAGCGGTTGAAAATGTTAGTGTAATATTTAAAAAAATTTCTGGAAAAAATTTTGTTAAAGATATTCATATTCAATTCTTACAAACTTATGATGGTGTTGAAGGAGATTCTGCATCTGTTTCTATTGCAACAGCAGTAATTTCAGCTATAGAACAAATTCCTATTAAACAAGAAATTGCTATGACTGGTTCTCTTTCAGTTAGAGGGGAAGTATTACCTGTTGGAGGAGTTTCTAGTAAAATTTCTGCTGCAATAAAAGCTGGTTTTGTAAAAGTAATTGTACCACATTCTAACATGCAAGATATTGTTTTATCAGAAGCAGAATTAAGCAAAATTCAAATAATTCCTGTTAAAAATATTGTTGAAGTATTAGAAATTGCCTTAGAAAAAAATGTTAGAAAAAATAAATTGATTAATGATTTAAAAAAAATTATTACTGTTGATAATGTTAGTCTTATAAAAAAATTAATTCCATTAAAAAAAGTTAGTCAATAATTTTTAAACTATTAAATAAATTCTTCCATTCTTTAAATAAAATTGTTTCTTTTTCTTTTCAATTATATCTTTTTCGCCTTGATATTGTATGGATTGTTTTTTCTTATTTATTTCAACTACTTTTCCAATATAATTTCCTTCGTCATCTAAAACATTTAATCCTAATAAAGAATTCGTTATTTTTTCTCTAATATCAAATACGTTTGCTATTTTCATTGTTATTAACAATATTATAAATGCGCCCATTATATTTGCTGGGAACCACACTAAATCTGCTTGTCGTAAGAACACTAATGTTCCCGCATCAAAAATAGCCCAGATGGATATTATTGAAACACATTGTATTAAATATGTTCCAAGCTTGTATGCTTTTTTAGCATATATACAATCAATTGCTCGCCCAACTATAAAAGCGATTACGGTTAATGCTAGAAAAGGATAGAATAATCTTAGAGCGGATATTAAGTCTATTCCAATATCAATAAATTCTGATGACATTAATTGCAAATAAACTAACCATATTCCAAAGAAGGGTGAAAGTATTGCTGCAACATACATTACAACACTAATCCTTTGTTCAAAAATACTATTAGTAACCATGTTAATTAAATTAATTATTTTTTCTTCTATTCCAAATCCTTTTAATAATAAATAAATTCCTAGGATTAATGCTATTGCTTGAAATGAGTATTGGCCTAATATAAAATAAACTATTAATATTATTCCGGGTATTCCTAAAACTAGTCTAGCAATTCCTGGATCTTTTAACACTTCTTTTAAAGTATAAAAAGTTGATTCAACCGCTTGAGCTTGTTTTATTATTACTTGATCCGTAGAAATAATTTTTGCTCTAGATTGTAATAATGGTATTACTTGGTTATCTTCCATTCCATCTGTTATTAGTATCCACCCATCAACCAAATATTTTTTTTGTAAAGTATCTAATTGTTTGTTAATTTCTTTATCAGATTTTAAACCAGTTTTTCCTTTACCTGTAAGGGTAACTAGTTCAACATTCTTGTATTCTTTTCTAGCTTCTTCTAATTTGTTTATCGCAGCAAACATTGTATTAGCATCGCTTTCAGTAGGATCTTTTAAAATAAGTTTTTGTGCTACAGCAAGATTTCTTTCTCTACCGATTATTGGCCCATCTTCGTTAACTTTTCGCCCAATATCGTTATCCCGATCTACACAAACAACAAAAATCTTTCTCTGCATTTAAACCACTAAAATTATATACTTTAATAATTAATCTTATATATAAATTGTAATATAATTTAATTAAAACTCTATGTGTGATAAAATGGTTAGTGCGTCTTTTAAATATGTTATTTTTGTTGCAATAATTGCTCTAGTATTAATTGTTGCTGGTTTTACTCTAACTAACGCTGACTTTTTTTTATCAAATATTTATTGGTTAGTAATCCTTGGAGTATTTTTTTACATTATTTGGAAATATGATTTTATAGTACAATTATTAGATTATGAACGAGCAGTGATTTATCGGTTTGGAAAATTAAATAGAGTTGGTGGGCCGGGCTGGACTTTTATTTGGCCGATTATAGAATCGTATACTCATGTGGATTTACGAACAAAAACAATTGATGTTGAAAAACAAGATGTTATTACTAAAGATGGTATTGAATTAACTGTTGATGCAATAATTTATTTGCGTGTTAAAAAAGATAGGCAAAGTGTTGTTAATTCTGTTATTGAAGTAGAAGACTATGTTAATGCCTCGCAACTTTTTGTAATATCTGCTATTCGTGATGTTGTTGGTACAATGCTTCTAAGTGAAGTTATATCTAAAATAGAAATTATTAACGCGCACATAACTGAGAATTTAGAAAAAATATCTAGTAATTGGGGTGTTGGTGTTGAGAGTGTTGAATTAAAAGATGTTCAAATTCCAGAAATCGTTTTACAAGCAATGCATGAAGAGAAAGCAGCTGTTCAACAAAAGCTTGCTAGAATGCAAAGAGCATTAGCGCATAGTGCTGAAATTGATGCTGTTAAAGAATCTGCAAAAGGTTTGGACGATAAAGCATTAGCTTATTATTATATTAAAGCAATTGAAGGCATGTCAAAGAGTAAGGGTAGTAAAGTTTTTTTCCCTGCAGAATTCTCTAACTTAGCAAAAACTTTTTCTTCTACTCAATTAGCAAAGGCTTCTGAATCTGGAGAAGTTGGAAAATACAAAAAATTATTAGAAGATTATGTTGAAGCTGCTGTAAAGAAAACAAAAAAACCTCTTGAAAATAAACAGTCTAAGAAAAAAGTTTCTAGTAAGAAAAATGTAAAAAAAGTTAATCCTTCTAAAAAGAAAATTGTTTCTTCTAAGAAAAAAGTTAAAAACAAAAAATAATTTATTAAACTTATTTTTATTTAAAAAAAGTTAAAAAAATAATTTCTTAGTGTTTTTAAAAAATTATTTTTTTGATTAAATCTTATTATTCATTATTTTGCTTTTTCAAATGCTTTTTGAAAATCTGTTAATTCTGTTTGAATTTCTTTTATTGTACTTTCAAGAAGTTTTTTAGGGTTCTTAGCTTTTAAAATAAATCTTGCTTTTGTATCTAACGGATGATCTAATCTATATGCTACAAAATCTGCATCTGCTTTTTCTGCTAATTTTTCTTTAAGTAAATTTGGAAGAGTGTGTCTTTCTCCTTCAATTATAAACTCTAAAGATTCTTTTTCATTGGATATTATTTCTAACTTCATTTTTATTCACCTCTAAAATCCCTTGTTTTAAAATCATCATTAAATTTTCTATTATTAAAATTGTTTCTAGAATCATTATTAAAATTATTCCTAGGTTCTCTACTAAAATTGTTTCTAGGTTCTCTGTTAAAATCGTTTCTAGAGTCTCTATTAAAGTTGTTTCGTGTGTCTCTGTTAAAATCGTTTCTAGGTCCGCGATTAAAATCATTTGTTCTTCTACTATCAAATCTATCATTTTCTTTTCTAATATCTTTATCTTCAAACCATTTTCGTTCTTCTATACTACCACAATTAAAACAAACTAATTTATCATCAGATTTTTTCATTTCGTGTCTACATTGAGAACAATATGCAATAGTTACTCCATATCCTTCTCCTTGAGTAGTTAAATCAACTGCTAAATCATTTGCTGACACAACTCTTGCTTTTAAAATATCGCCAATTTTAAAAAGTTTTTTTAAATTAGTAACATAATTATTTGAAACAAGTTTTATTGGGATTTGTCCTTTTTTAACTGTTAAAACCCTATCTTCTTCTGATTTAATTATTTCTATTACTACTACTGCGTCTTTAACGAGCATTACTTTTCCAAAAACAATATCGTTTTCAGTAAGATTAGAAATATTCTTACAAGTAATAGAAACTTCTTTGTTAACATTATCAAATTCTGCTATTCCAAAACCAGCTGCTTTTACATAACCATGTTCTTCAAAAGTGTTTTTTCCAGCAACAAATTCTTCTTCAACAGCAATTATTTCACCAGGTACAAAAACCTTGTTCTTGTTCATAAAACCACCAAAATATAGTAATACTTATATATTCTCAAAGAATTTAGTTTATGAAAGGTATTGAAATGTGGTGCAATGGTTTTAGAATCGTTAATTGGAGAAAGTAATATTGAGAGCAATCCCGTTTTAATACTATTAATAACAGTAATAATCTC
>JAQVNZ010000011.1 GCA_028702895.1 Candidatus Iainarchaeum sp.
AATAAATAATCTTTAGACACAAATGGTACGGCCGCAATAACTTTTTTTTCAATATTTAAATTCCACAATTCAAAAATATCCCCTAAAAAAATTATATCACTATCTACATAAATAAATTTTTTATAATTAACCAAATAATCAGACATAAATATTCTTAAATAAGAATCTAAAGTTATGTGGTAACATTCTTTAAAAACTAATTTTTCATTAGAAATTTTAAAAAATTTAATAACCGAATCAAATTCTTTAACAACCAACTTAAGTTTTCTTCTGTTAGATAATGAAAGTTTTTTATCAATATAAAAAACATTAATCAATATTTTACTTGAATTTTTTGAATTATTCAACATTGAATATAACATAACGCCACAGTGTTGACAAAAATTATCATCAGTTGCACATGCCACAATTATTTTTTCATCCAAAATACTCACTTTTTCTTTGCAATAACTACATTATTAATATAAAATAAATTATTATCTTTAAAATTCCAAAATAATACTGCTAATAAATTATTAAAAAATATCATAGATTTTAAAAATAAATTAAACAAAAAGAACTTTGAAATTTTGCTATTTAACAAATTATTATTCATTTGTAAAATTGTAAGTATTGAATTTGTACTTTTTTTATAATAAATAATAGAAAAACCTTTACTTTTCAAAAAATTAGTTATGCCAAATTTTGAAAACCTTCTAAAGTCATAAGGACTCTCATGTTCTTCCCAGAAAAAAGGAACTGAAATCAAAAAAATCCCATTCTTTTTTAACACTCGATTAATTTCACTGACTAATAAATCAACATTTTCAACATGTTCTAAAACTTGCGTACAAACCACAGAATCAAAAGTTTTTGAATTAAATGGAATTTTTTTTCCATCAAAATAAATATCAGCCTTATTTTTAGAATAATTCTTGGATTTAATGTGATCAATACCCACATATTTTTTAGATTTTAAAAAAATATCTTCATATGGTTTTTCTCCACAACCAACATCTAATGTTAAACCACTTATTTTATTCGAAACTGAAACTAAACTTTCATAAAGAGATTTAGTCTCAATATATATTGGATTAAATATGCTAAAATTTTTTTTAAATTTTTTCAAATAATATCACCTATTAAATTCAACAATTAAATTTTCTCCAATTTTATCAATTTTACAATCATAATTAGAAATTGCTTTTAAAAAATTTTTTGTACATCCGGGTCTAATATTTTCATGAAGTTCAATAAAAATTAATTTAACTTTTGATAACCAATCAAAATTTTTTGAAAATATTTCTTTTTCAGAACCTTCAATATCAATTTTCAAAATATCAATAACATCAATATTATTGTCTTTTATTAATTTATTAATAGTCAAAGATTTAACAAATGTTGATTTTTTAGATTTAATTTTTTCCGTAACAAATCCACACTTTCCAAAAGAAGTTTCAATTAAATTAATTTTAGTATTTTTATCCCACAATGCAAAATTAAATGATTTTATATTTTTATATTTTTTAGTGTTTTTAATTAAAACTTCAAAATTTGATTTTTCAGGTTCTATAGCATATATTTTTGCATCTTTGAATTTTCTTGCGAAAAATATTGCAGAATACCCAACATTTGCTCCAGCATCAATAATAATTTTTGGAACAAAATCAATTTTATAATTATATTCCTTTTTAATAAATATTTGTTCATAAATAACTGAATCAGAAGTTTTTTTTCTTTCTTTTATAAAATCCCCATACGTTAAAATATCTTTTAATAAATAAAAATTAACTATTCCTCTGTGAGATATTTTTCGATAAATCTTTTTAAACATATTCATAAAATCACCACAATTAAAATTTAATATTATTCTTTATTATTTTAACTATATTAAATGACTTAATTTGCATTATAAAAAGCTTTCTTGTTTCTTTAAAAAGTAAATTACTAAAATATGCTACTGAAAAATAAGATACTAATGTTGCAAATGCTGCTCCAACAATACCAAATATTGGAATTAATATTAAATTGGCAATTATATTTATTATTGCTCCAAATAAAGCTGAATATAAATTAATTTTATATAATTTTTCAGCAACAATAAAATTTTCGTTTGCAGATCTAATAAAAATGGGCAATAAAGCCCAAATTAAAATAGAAAGTACTATCCCAGCTGAAGCAAATTCTAATCCATATAAAAATAATATAATAAAACTAGAAAAAAAGAAAATTGGTAAAATTATTAAAAATGGAATCCATGTGAAAAGATCAAACATTTTTTGTAATCTGGTTAAATAAATATTTTTTGATATTTTTCTATTATTCATTAAAACAGGAAATAATGATGCTGCAATTGTACTTGGTAAGAAAAATCCAACCTCGCTTATTCGTACTGCGACCGAATACAACCCAACTTCGTATTCAGTAAGCATTAAACCAATCATTACTTGATCTATTTTTAAGTAAATAACTGCAAACAAAGCAGAAAATAATAAAGGCCAACTTAAAGATAACATTTTTTTAGCTAATTTAAAGTCAAATTTCCATTTTAATATTGATTGGTTTGATTTAATGTAATAATTAATTATTAAAAGTATGTTAACAATATTTCCAATTAAAGAAGCAATTACAAAATAAAAAACTGAAAAATTAAATAAAATAAAGAATATTTTAAGTAAATTGCTTAATATTAATGAAATCCCCGCAGATTTAACAAATTTTTTAGATTCAATTTTTGAACCAAAATATACTCCAAGTATATTAAAAGAATTAACAACATTTCCAAGAGCAAACACCCCAACCATTGAAAATAATAAAAAGTCATTTGGTTTTATTAAAGAAATTATTAACAACATTAAAAACCCAATAATTGTGCTTGAGAATAATTTTATTTTAAAAACTGTCCCTAATAATAGATTACTTTTTTCTGGTTTATCAACTAATTCCCTATGTAAAATAGTATCAAGTCCAAGATTAATGAACGGAGAAAATAATGAACAAAAAGCAATCGCAAAACTCATCAAACCATAATCACTAGGACCCAAGTAACGCGCAACCCAAATTCCAACAGTACAAGCAACAATTAGTTCTAAAATCCGTTCACCCGTTAACCAACCAATATTTTTCACTATTTTTTGTAACATTGGACGGTTAGTAAATTTTGAACGCAATTTTTTTGGAATTAAGCCTTTTATTTGTTCTTGCATAAATAAATTGATTCGTTTTAAGTTTAAAAAGAGTATTAGTATAATAATAGTTTATGAAAAAACTAGCTTTTGTTGCATGGTGGGAATGGTTTGAGAAAACAAAGTCAGCTGATTTTTTAGTAAAAACTCTTAAAAAAGAATTTGAGATTAAAAAACTCTCTAGGCCAGATTGGTTTGAAAAAAACAATATTCCTGTGCAAGAATTAAATAAAGAAAATTTTAATACAATCTTATTCTTTTTTGCTTTGCCCCCAGCAAATTATTTAAGAAAATTAAACTGCAAAAATTTTGTTTGGATACCAATGTATGATGGAACAAATGGATTAAGATTAGCAAAATTAAAATTTTTGTTTTACAAATTTTTTAATTTAAAAGTAATTAGTTTTTCAAAAAAAATGCACTATGAATTAAAACCTTTTTTTAATTCAAAATATTTTCAATACTATCCAAAACCAAAAAAACAAGTAAATTTTGATAACCCAAAATTATTCTTTTGGGAAAGACGTGATGATTTAGATTGGAATTTTATTAAAAATATTATTAATCAAAAAGATTTTGATAAAATTACCATAAAACAAAATGCAGATGGACTTTCAAAACAAAATAAAAAAATAAAAGAAACAAAAAAAATTAAAATCCTAAATAAATGGCTTACTGATAAACAATATGAAAAAATTCTTGATACACACAATGTATTTATTGCACCCAGCTTAAAAGAAGGAATTGGCTTTAGTTTTTTACACGCACTATCAAGAGGATATATTATTATTGCAAATAACGCATCAACTATGAACGAATATATTAAAGATAAAAAAACTGGGTTTTTATTTGATTTTAAAAAACCAAAAAAAATTAATTTAAATAATAAAAAACTACTTAAAAAAATATCTAATAATACTTATACTCAAATGAAAAATGGAAGAAAAATTTGGAAAACTTCAAAAAAAGAACTTATTAAATTTATAACTAATTAGATTCGCTTCTTGCTTTTCTAACTTGTTCTTCTATCCAGGGATATGTTTGTTCTAGGCCTTGTTTTAGCGAAAAATTTGATTTCCACCCAGTAGAATAAATTTTTTCGTTACTAAAGTTTCTTGATTCAACGCCAACTGGCCCTTCAATATTTTCTATAGTAATCTTTTTGTTAGCAATTTTCGCCACAGTATTCACTAGGTCTATTACGCTAACGTATTCTGGTCTACCAATATTTACTGGAGTAGTAATGTTTGAATCCATTAATCTCCTAATACCATCTACTAAATCGTCAACAAAAGTGTATGAGCGAACGGCTGTTCCATCTCCCCAAATTTGGATTACTCCTTCTACTCCATTTATTTCTGCGATTTTTCTACACATTGCAGCAGGAGCTTTTTCTCGTCCACCAATCCAAGTTCCAAGTGGGCCAAAACAATTTTGAAATCTAGCTATTCTAACTTGTGTATTATTATGTTTTCCAAATGTCATAGCCATTCTTTCAGCATAAAGTTTTTCCCAACCATACTCGTTATCAGGCATTGCTGGATAAGCTTGTTCTTCACTTAATTCAGATTCACCATGTTTCATATCTCTATAAACACAAACACTAGAAGAGAAAAAGTATTTTGGTACCCTAAATTTTCTAATAGCATTGTTAATCATGTTTAAGTTAATCATTGCACTATTATACATTATATCACATTCAGCAGAGTGAATAAAACCCATTCCACCCATATCTGCTGCTAATTGGTAAACTTCATTAAACTCGCCTTCGTTAAGAGTAAGTGCTTTAACACAATTTTCATCTAATCTTAAATCAAGTACCAAGAATTCATCAGCGTTTGTTTCACAAAACTCTGGTTTTTTTATGTCTACTCCCCTAACAAAATAACCGTCTTTTTTTAACCTATTTACTAAATGGTGTCCTATAAATCCACCTGCTCCACAAACCAATGCTTTTTTCATGATAAAAGAAAAGAGTTCTTTATTTAAAAATGTTATTAATATAAAAAAATAAATTAAATCATATTTGTATTAAGAACTATTTTTTAAAAAAAATAGTTTTTTGATTAAAATTAAGCATCAATTGTTATTAATTTTATTTTTTCTTTTGCAATACTTTCATTATATGCTTGTATTGCTTCTTTTATATTTTCAATAGCTTCTTTTTTTGTTTTTCCATCACTTATACAACCTTTTAAATCAATACAATTCGCAATAAAGAAACCTTCTTCATCTTTTTGAATAGAAACTCTATAATCCATAATTAATCATACCTCCAAAGTGTTTAATAATTTATAAGCCAACACAATAATTCCTCTTTAGTACTATTTATTTCTCTTAAAATTGCTAAAATTGTTCCAATTGGTAATTCTTTTCTTCTTGGAACTACAACTCTCCCAATATTTGGTTTATACAAAACAAAATGACTTCCTTTAATATGATTAACAAAATATCCTTTATTTTCTAAAAAAGTTATCATTTTATTTGAAGAAATTTTTTTAAGTTTCATTAATTAAAATAAAAAAATTTACTAATATAAATTAAACTAATTTTTCGTCAATTGTTTAAAAAAAATATTTATGAACCATAACACAAAAAAACAAGTTTTTCTTATAAAAATACGATGATTAAATCAAAATTGATTTACTTGTTGTAAAAAAATAGGTTTTTTAATGTTTGTTTACAATATAATACTATGAATTTTGATGATTCAATTATAACACGAAGCAAAGTGCAAAAAGAAAAAACCACTAGTAAAAAATATGCTAGAACTATCTTAGCCAGACAATTTGCGAAAAACAAATTATTTAGAATTACTAAAGGAAAATATATTAAAAATAATGATATCCTAATAATTTCAACTAACCTTTTCACCCCAGCATACCTATCTTTTTGGAGTGCTTCATACTTTAATGGATTTACTGAACAAATCGTAAACGAAATGCAAGTCGCAACAACTAAAAGACACAAAACAATTAATTTTGAAAATTATACTATAACTTTTATTAAATTAAGTAAAAAATATTTTTTTGGTTTTAAAAAAATAAAACAGGGAAACGGATTCATTTTTGTCGCAGATGACGAAAAATTATTAATTGATGCAATTAGTAAAGAAAAACATTTAGGTAATTTTGACGAAATTATAAAAATAATAAAGAATTCAAAAATAAAGAAGAATACTATTATAAATTATTTAAATAAAATTAATAATAAATCATTAAACAAAAAAATAGGATATTTGCTTGAAACATACAAAAAAATAGATATTTCAAAAGAAGTAAATTATCAAGACAATAATTATGTAAAATTATCAAATTTTTTAGATGGAAAAATAATTAATAAAAAATGGAAGGTGTTAATTTGATTACAAAACAACAATTAGAAATTTATGCTAAGAAAAAAAATTATAATTTAGGACAAGCAGAAAAAGATTATTACCAAGACATTATTTTATTCATTTTATATACTAATTTTAAAGATAAAATTGTATTTAAAGGAGGAACAGCCCTTACAAAATGTTTTGGATTAGACAGATTTTCAGAAGATTTAGATTTTAATGCCCAAGATACTGATTATACAAAAATCATAAACAAAGGACTTGAAGAATTTTATATTGATTACGAATTAATCCAAAAAAAACATGCTAATTCAATTGATTTAACATACAAAATCAAAGGCCCCCTATATAATGGTCAAAAAAATTCAATATGTAAAATTTTAATTGACTTAAGTTTAAGAGAAACTGCTAAAGAAACACAATTAAAAAAAATTGGTTGGAATAATGAACAAATACCAGTATTTGACGTCATAGTAATGATTGAAAAAGAAATTTTATCTGAAAAAATTCGTGCAATACTGACTAGAAATAAAGCACGAGACTTATATGATACAAATTATTTGATAACTAAAGGAGTAACAACTACAAAAACAAGAATAAATGAAAAACTATTACAACATAACAAAAAATTTGATTTAATTGAATTTGAAAAAAAACTTGATGAAAAAGAAAAAATTTGGGACAGTGAACTTAAACCCATTGTTAAATCATACCCAAAATTTAATATTGTTAAAAAGACAATATTAACTTGGATAAAAACTATAAACAAAAAAAGTGATTAAAATGGATTATACTCTAAACTCAAAAAACTTTTTCGTTACAGAAATACTACATCCTAAATTAGGAGAAAATGGAAAATATGCTTATTATATAATAGAAAAAAAAGATTTAAGTCACAAACAATTAACACGAATCTTACCAATAGGATATTATTGTGGAATAAAAGACAAAAATGCTACTACTAAACAATGGTATTGTACCCCAAATCCTTTTGAAATAAATGATATTCGTGAAAAAAATTTGTTAATAGAATACAAGGGACGAAGTAATGAAAGATTACATATTGGAAAACACCAAGGTAATAAGTTTAGAATAAAAATTAAATTAGAAGAAAACGAGTTAAAAAAAATGTTGAGTATTAATTGGAATAAGAAAAAGATTTGTAATTATTTTGGAGATCAAAGATTTGATGAACGAACAAATGAATTTGCAAGCTTAATTGAAGTTAATAATTTTGAAAACGCGTTAAAATTCTTTTTATGCGAGAAAAGTAAGTTTGATAGTGAAAAAAGTAGTGAAATAAAAAAAGAGATAAGTGATAATTGGGGAAACTGGGAAAAACTTGTTAATAGCACTATTATTCCGGATAGTAAGAAACCCATTTTTGTTTTACTTGGAAAAGAAAAAGATTTTTTAAAAGCGTTTAGTTTAGTTGAAAAAAAATCTTTAAAACAAATGTTAAAATCAATACAATCACAAAGATACAATCTAATGCTACATAATGAATGTTTATTAAAAAAGAGTAATGGGATTAAAGGAGTAATTAACGAGCAAGAATTATTATTAGAAGCTACTAAAGCGTTTAAGAGAAAAATATTTGTTAAAGCAACAGGATTTGAAACACAATTTGGCGCAACTGGTTTAACAAGAAAAACTTTTTTTGAACCAAAAAAATTTAAAACAAAAAAAATGGGAAAAGATTATTGGTTAGAATTTGAATTAGGAAAAGGACATTATGCAACTATTCTACTAATATTTTTACAAAAATTCTTACAAAAAGCATAAACTTAAAATTAATATTTTTGAACACAGGGTTATAAAAGATTTAAAAAAAAAGATATTTTGGATATTGAATTTGAACAAAGAAACATTACTCTTTAACGGCATAGAACTTCAAAAACCAATTTAAACAAGAAAATAATAAATAAAATATGAAATTATATTTAGACACTTGTATTTGGTTAAATGTTTTTAATAAAAAAGAACAATTAGACGAAATTAAAGAATCAAAACAATTAATTGAAAAAGCTTTATTTAATCCAAAATTAAACATTTATTATTCTGGATTTATTCTTAAAGAATTACAATTTAAACTTAACACTAATAATTTTGAAAATAAAAAACAATTTTTTAAGAAAGAAAAATTAATTTTTATAAAAGTCTTAAGTGAGGATTATAATCTAGCAAGAGAATTTGAAATTGAAAATGATTTCGAATTAAGTTTTTTTGATTATATGCACACTTCAATTTGTAAACAAAATAAACTAATATTAATCACACGAGATAAAGATTTATTAAAATTCAGTAAAACAAAAATTAATTCTTTTTCTCCAAAAGAATTATTCAAGAGAATTGATTTCATTTAAATCAATTTTTTGTTTAGATACAATTTTTCTTATTTTTCTAACTTCTTCAACTGCATTCCCGTCAAATTCAATTGATCCCACTTGTTCTTCAAACACTTTTTTTCTTATAGCATCCCTAATAAAATCAGATTTATTTTCATAATACCCTTTTCTCACTATTAAATCAATTTCTTCAACTAATTTTTTAGGAAGCCTTGTTTGAGTTAAAACCATTGACATAAAATCACGTATTACAATTGAAATACAAAATGTTTTTAAATTATCCTAAAAAAAATATTTAAACTAGAAAAAAGAAAATATGCCCATTGTTAACAAGAATATTATTATTCCTGCAATTATTACTCCAATAGTATTTCCGATTAGATAATCTTTGAATTTTATATTAAGGATTGAAGCAGAAAATGCTCCCCCCCAAGAACCTGACCCAGGAATAGGCATTCCAACAAAAAATATTATTGCAAGAACCCCATATTTTTCTACAAAATCTTTTTTCTTTAATAATTTAGAACACCACCAATCATACAATTTTTTTATAATTGGAATCCTAGTAAAAATAAAAACTATTCTTGTAGCAAAAAAATAGGCTATTGGGCCCAAAATCATGTTGGCTATAATACAAACTAATAATACAAAGAATGGATCCATTCCAAAACCAGTGAACGTAAAAAACGGGGTTTCTATTACACCAGAATAAATGCCAATAGGGATACTCCATCTTAACTCTAAAGTAGGAACAAACGTGAGTAATACTAACCAAATAATGTTTGTTATCATAAAACAAATAATGTGTTTAATAGATTATAATTATAGTAGTTTTGAGTAAAAAATCAAATTCTTTTCAAAAAGTATAAAAACTCTTTCTTACAAAAATTAATCAATAGTTTAGGAATTGATTTAATTGAAAACAAATAATTTTTTAAAAAACAAGTTTTTAATGGTTTTTTTAATCTTTTTTGGAATACTTTTTTTTAGTGGAATTGCTTTTGCAACTGATTTTAATATAAATTATGAAAACATAACAAATAACGCATATTATAATAGCACAAATTTAGATTTCAACTTTACAGTTAGTAATTTAGAAGACATGAATTATTTTAGATATAAAATTACCGGCAAAGATTTGAATCATATATCAAGCCAAAACTTTAAACGCACAACAGATAAAAATTATTTTACAATAAATTTAGTAAACTTAAATGATGGAAAATATAATATTACATTTGATGCAAACACACATAATGAAAACAATTTTATTAACAAAGGCGATTTAAACTTTTATATTGATACTAATGAACCAGATATCTCTCAAACAAATACTGCTGCAGGAACAAATTGGTCTAAAGAACAAAAACCAGCATTTAATATAATATTAAACAAAGAAGAACATTATTTTAAGGACGGAAATATTGCCTTTTCTTGTAATAAAGAAGACTGGAATACATTTAATTTAAATTGGATAGGAAATAACAAAACAAAAATATTTAATGATTTTAATATTACTTTAGAAGAATTTGGTTGCGATTCTAACGACGGATCAAAAAAAATTTATATAAAAATTTTTGATAATCTTGATAGAAGTTTTATTACAGAACCAATATACTACCTTTATGACGGAACTCCCCCAGCAACTCCAAAAAATTTTAATGTTGTTTCAGGAAATCAAGAAATAACCCTAACTTGGACTATTCCAGACGCAGATGTTGGCGGTTCTAAAGATAATCAATATATTATATATTGGAGAACTGCAAAAGATGAAGATTTTAAAATATATTCAATAAAACCACCTTTTGGAAGTACTAACGAAATAATCAAAAACTTGACTAATGGAATCGAATATAGTTTTAAATTAGCTACTATGGATGGCGCAGGAAATGAAAGCACTCCTACAATAGTAGAAACAGGAACTCCAAAAGCAGAAAATTGTGATTGTTCGTTAAACGTTAAAAGAAATGGCCTAGACGTTGTTTATGTTAAAAATGATGATAGATTAATTGTTAATTGTGAAGTTGAAAAAGAATCTGATAATGTTAGACTTAGATACAGGTATAAATCTAATTCGTTTAGTAATTTAAAGGATTCAAAAAATAATACTAAAACTAGCTATGAAGGCGAAATAAGAATTGATAGCGGATACAATAGTGTTGAGTTACAATGTGTTTGGAATTATAATGGTACTGATTTTAGTTCAGAAAGAGTAATATATATTGATAACGAATCACCAACTATAACTTGGAATAGTATTGACCCAATATTAAAAGAAACAAAAGAATTATCTGCAATAATAAATGATAATAGAACAATAAAAAGTGTTGAATTTGAAATAGGTGGAACAAAATATGGTTCAACTAGAAGTTCAAACAAATATTATTTTAATTTAGATACTACAAAAATAAACAATGGATCACACGAACTAAAAGTAATTGCTATTGATGACGCGGGCAATCAATCACAAAAAAGTATTACTATTAATATTGAAAACATTGTAACAATAGAACAACAACGAACAAAAGCTATTAATGATGCTAAAACTAAAAAAAGCATTGTAGAAGATTTAATAAAATACTATAATGATAGAGGATTAAAAATTAATGATAATCAATCAATTGACAAGAATAGAGCCGATGAATTATTACGCGAAGCAATAGAACTTACTAGTAACGAAATAGCAAAAACAAAAGCGATAGATGCTAAAAAAATTTATGATAGAATAAATGATAATATTATATTTAACAATATTAACATACAAAACTTTGATTTTGATAAAGATGCATTAATATTATTATTTTCTAGTGTAGGATTAAACCAAGAACAATCAGAACAAGCAAAAAATAATGTGTTAGCAGGGAATGTTGAAAGAAAATTATCAATAATAAAAATAGGCGAAGAATATAGAGTACAAATAGAAATTAATTTTGATTTATCTAGCGAAGAAAATTATAAGATAATAGAAGTTATTCCAAAAGAACTATTAGATTCTGCTACAAAAATATTTTCTAACATAGAATTTAATATTATAGAAGATGATCCAATAATAGAATTTATTGTTAATAAAAATACTAAAAAAGCATATTATAGTTTTAGTGTTAGTAAAGAAGAAGCAAATAAAATAATTGATGAAGAATTAGTAAAAGAATTTAAGAGTCCACCAATAATATTAAAAGTTGATGAAAAAATAGAATTTTCTAAAACTGATTGGATAATACTATTCGTGATTATAATAATAATTATAATTTTGATTATTGGAGTAAGTGGAATAATTTTTACTGCAAACAAGAATAATCTAGGAAAGGATAATCCTATTGAAAAAATAAAAAACAAGTTATTTAAATCAAAAGAAAAAAGAATTAATTGGAAACACAAAAAATAAGATAAATTAATAATAACCAAAGCACTAATTCTAATATGAACACTGCAGCAATCATAGGTTCTGGCCCAGCAGGAATAGCAACTGCAATGAGATTAAAAAAAGAGGGTTTTGATTCAATAATCCTTGAAGAACATGACGAAGTAGGTGTTCCTGAAAATTGTTCTGGATTAGTATCAAAAAAAGGATTAGATGATCTAAAAATTGATGTTAGTGAAGTAACTCAAAATAAGATTAGAGGCGCAAAAATATTTTCTCCAAATGGAACAGAATTAAAAGTAACTAGTCAAGAAACAAAAGCAATTGTCATTGATAGAAAATTATTTGATCAAATGTTATTAAAAAAAGCTAGACTAATGGGAGTACACGTTTCAACTAATACTAAATTATTAAATGTTAGAAAAAATACTTTGTTTGTACAAAATTATGAACGAGGAGAAATAAAAAAAGCAGAATATGTAATAGGCGCAGATGGAGTTAATTCTACGCTAAGACACTTAATGGGATTAAAAACCACTAGAGAAAACTTTGTTCACACCATACAAGCAACTTGCACTGGAGAATTTGAGAAAGAATATGTTAGATTATATTTAGGAGATTATGCAAAAGGGTTTTTTGCATGGGTTATACCATTAAACGAAAAAAAAGCTAGAATCGGATTAGGAAATATTCTAGGCGAAAATATTACTCAAAATTTTAAAGACTTTTTAAACCAAAATATTCCAAATGTTAGAGTGTTTAATCCAAAATCATCTCTAATACCATATGGTTTGCCCTTAGAAGGAATACAAAAAGAAAACATGGCACTAGTGGGAGACGCTGCATTTCAAACTAAAGCTACTACTGGTGGAGGAATTGTATTTGGAATGAAAGCAGGAAATATTCTAGGCGAAACCATTGCTAATACTATTAAAAAAAATGGGAAATTAAGTGATTATGAAAAAAATATGGGTTTAATAAATAGAGAATTAAGAATGCATTGGAAGATTAGAAAATATGCTAATGGATTAAAAAACGAGGATATTAATAAATTGTTTTTAAAATTAAAAGAAAAAGGAATAGAAGAATTTTTAGAACAAGAAGGTAATATGGATGAGCCAAGTAAATTCATTGGAAAACTAGCAAAAAAACCTTCTTACTGGTTTATGGCAAAAACACTATTAAATATTGCAAGAAGCTAGTATTAAAAAAACTTTAAAAAACCAAAGTGTTTAAATAGAAAAAGGATTTGTCTTTCTTAATGAGTACTACCTGGGATAATGATTCTAAAAATTATTATGATTCTGTTATAAGTCCAATAAAAAATTCTTCTAATAATGTTTTGTTTGATGAATTAAAAAAACTTAGTGGAAGCATTGTTGATTTGGGTTGTGGAATAGGAGAAATAATTCCTTTTTTAACCAAGAATTTTAAAGAAGTTCATGCTTGGGACTATTCAACAAAAATGATTAAAAAAGCAATGGAAAAAAATAGTAATTTAGAAAACGTTTCTTTTAAGGTAAAAGATTTTCTTAACATTAATGAAAAAGAATTATTTGACGTTGGATTATCTATTAATTCTCTAATTGATCCTAATCCATTAAAAATAAATCAAATGATAAAAAAATTTTATAATTTATTAAAGAAAAATGGGACATTAATTTGTGTTTTGCCTTCAATAGAATCATATCTCTATCAAGAAATGATTGCACAAGAAAAAAAATTGGTTAAAGAAAATATTTTAAACGAAAATGATTTTGAGCATAATGAAATAGATTTTCTTAAAGGAACAATAATACTTGGCGAAGAAAAACAAAAAGCATTTTATAGATTTGAAATAATATATCGATTTGAAAAAGCGGGTTTTAAAAATATTGAATTAAGCAAAGTAAGATATCATTGGAAAGATTGGTTTGAAGCAGGCCAAAGGTATTTCCCTAATGAAAAAGAACCTTGGGATTGGTGCATAAAATGCAACAAATAATTCTAAAAAAATAATCAACTATACCCCTTAACAAAAATAGTATAATTTAAAAAAATTAAAAAAATAGCCCCAGAGAGATTTGAACTCTCGTCAACCGGCCCAGAACCGGTTATCCTTGGCCACTAGACTATGGGGCTTTCATTAAACAAAATACTTTAGTTTAACAACATTTTTAAAACAAATTAGAACAAATAAAAAAAGAATTTAAAAAAAATAATTTAAATTAAAAAAATAAGTTAAACTTATTTTCCAAATCTTCTTTGCCTATCATTAAAATCAATTATTATTTTATCCACATCTTGCTCGCTTATTTGCGGCCAATATTTGTTTACAAAAGCAAATTCAGAATAAGCTGATTGATAGGTTAAAAAACCAGATAATCTTTGTTCGTTTGATGTTCGTATTATTAAATCAGGTTCTTTAAAATCCGAATACAAGTATTGTTTAAAAGATTCTGTTGAAAGTGTTTCAGGAAGAACTATTCCATTTTTAACATCTATTGCAAATTTTTGTGCAGCATCAATTATTTCTGTTTGACCATCATACCCTAGTGCAAGATTAATTGTTCTATCAGTGAATTGAGAAGTATATTTTTCTGCTTTAATAATCTTTTTTTGAATAGCATTAGGAAATTGTTCGCGTCGTCCAATGAATTTTAAATTAATCCCATTTTCTTGTAAAACTTTTTGTTCATAAATATTATCTAATTCTTTTTCAAAAATATGCATTAATAATTTTAATTCTAAATTAGATCTTTGAAAATTTTTTAGAGAAAAAGTATAAAATGTTCCAACTTTAATAGAAGGATATTTTTTTACCCAATCAAGAATATCCCATGCTTTTCTAGTACCAAGAGAATAACTTTCAAGTAAAGAAATATTTGCCAGTTTCGCATAGCGCCTATTCCCATCTGGAATAAAAGCAATTGATTCTATCATGCAAGTATTTTGTTTATTTTTGTTTAAAATGTTATCGTTTTAAAGAAAAAGTAAGTTTATTAATTATAAAAATATTAGTATAATATGAAATTACAACAAGCGCACAACAAATTTAAAAAAAATTATAATATTAATAAAGAGAATGCTCAGGGAGCATTAGAATATTTGTTAATTATTGGTTCAGCAATTCTTGTAGTAGCAATTGTAATAATAGCATTAGTAACCCTTAGTTCTAGCGCAACTGAAAATACTCAAGAAAATGGGGCTAGCACTCATAATCCATTAAAAGAACAAGTTGCTAATGCACAAGGCAATCATTTTATTCCAAAAAATGTTCCAAAAAATTTTATTTATGTTGGCGAAGAAATAACTTTGCTAGATTTAAAAAATAGTGGAGAAAATATTTCTGTTTGTTTTGGAACAAATTGTGATGATAATACTAAAATATTTGATAACGATATAATAAAAATACAAGGTTCTCAAGATGGAACAATCCCCCAACCAAATTTAACACCAACTATAGAAGAAGCTGGGCCGCAAATTTGTACTTTCGATCAAATAAAAATAAAAAACAAATGTGTGGACTGTATTAATGGTGAAGAAATAGATTTTTTTTCAGGAACTGGAACACCACAAGATCCTTATCAAATTTGTAGTTGGACACAACTAGATAATGTTAGAAGTTATTTAACAAAAGATTTTGTTTTAATAAAAAATTTGTCAAATGAAAGTAATGATTATACATTATTTAATTCTAACCAAGGATGGAATCCAATTGGAACCGAATCAACACCATTTGGTGGAAATTTTAATGGAAATAATTATTCGATAAAAAATTTGAACATTAACAAACCTGCATTTTCAAACCTTGGACTTTTTAATTTTATACAAGGAAATTCGCAAAAAAATTTAATTCAAAATTTAATAATAAACGAAGTAAATATTACTGGTAATAATACTATAGGCATCTTATCTGCAAACACGAAAAATAGTTTTATACATAATGTTCATGTTCACGGAACAATCAATGGAAAAACTACAATTGGAGGAATAATTGCTAAATTAAACATCGATTCAAATATTTATCAATCTTCATCAAATTGTGATATAACAGCAACAGCAACTAACGCATACAATACAGTTGGAGGGCTAGTTGCAGATATCTCCCAAGACGCTTTCATCAATGAATCTTTTTCAAATTCTATTTTAAAATATTCTGATGCAGGAATTGGCGGATTAGTTGGATGGTTCTCAGGAACAGACACACAAAAAATAAGAATTTTAAATTCATATTCTAACGGAACAATCATTAATATAACACCAATTCAATTTAATCACTACACAGGTGGTTTTTCAGGAGTAACTGATGTTACAAATGCAATTCAAAATTCTTATTCTATAACAAAAGTAAATTCTTCAACAAAATTAGGAGGCTGTTTTTTTGGAAGCGCTTACGATAAAATAGCCGCTGTAAATTCTTTTTATAACAACACCATTTGCACACAAAGAGTAGATGGTTTAAAATATGGTAAAAGCGGCATAATTGGGAAAACAACCAGTGAAATGAAAACACCAACCACTTTTACAAACGCAGACTGGGATTTTGATAACATCTGGACAATTGACCCGACAAAAAATGATGGCTACCCAATATTAAAATGGCAAATAAACTAAGCAAAAAAAACAATACTTTATTAAAAAAAATTTGATCCCAGCAAAACTAATAAAAGAAGATTGAATTAATAATTTTATTAGTACAAACATATTTTTAAGAATAAAATCATAATTTTGTAATATAATAATAGGTGAAATAAAATGGATTTAATAAAAGCAAATGAAATATTAAAAGTTATAAACGAACTAGATTCTAATTCTAAAAAAAGTATTATAGAAGCACTTAATTTAGCAGAACATGTTGAACGAACTAGCGGAGATTTTTATGCAAAAGAAGTAGAAAAAAATAAGGGAAACGAATTAGAATCATTTTTTTCATTCATGGTAAAAGAAGAAGAAATGCATTTAAATAAAATATTAGAATTAAAACAAAAATTAAATACAGACGAAGAAATAGAAAAAATTAGTTTCCCAACACATGAAATGCCAAAAATAAAATCAATACCAGCAGGAAAAGATGAAATGACCTCATTATTATACGCGTTATGGAGAGAAAAAAAAGCCGAAGATTTTTATAGAAAAGCTAGTGAAAAAACAAAAGGACAAGTCAGCTTATTTTTTTTAGAGCTAGCTGATTTCGAAAAAAAACACGTAGAATTATTTGAAGAGTATATTGAAAATATGGGAAATGTTAACGAACTAATAATGGGTTAAAACAATGCAAAAAATAGGAGCAGTTAATCCAATAATCCAAAAAAAAATAAAACTAGCTTTAAAAAATTTTAAAAAAACTTGGGATAGTAATGAAAAAATATTTGAAGAAATGTGTTATTGTATTCTAACACCCCAAAGTTCTGCTAAAGGAGCAATGAAAAGTATCAACCTATTAAAAGAACACAAATTATTGGAAACGGGTTCTGCAATAGATAAAGAAAAATATTTAAAAAATATTAGGTTTTTAAAAACCAAAGCAAAAAGATTAGAATTAATTCAAACACAATTTCCAAAACATAAAATAAAACAAATTCTTTTAAAAAATGGGTTACCTAAAGAACCCTTAAAAACAAGAGAATTTCTTTTAAAAGAAGTTAATGGATTTGGCATGAAAGAATCCAGCCACTTTCTAAGAAACATTGGTTTTTTTGAAGAAGTAACTATTCTTGACAGACACATTCTAAAAAATTTAGTAAAATATAATGTTATAAAAGAAATTCCAAAAAATCTTAACAAAAAAAAATATTTAGAAATAGAAGAAAAAATGAAATTATTTTGTGAAAAAAATAATATTAAAATAGAAGAATTAGACCTCATATTTTGGAGTAATGAAACAAACCAAGTACTAAAATAAGAAAAAAATATTATAAATATTACCGCACTATTAACAAATAGTGCACATATGCGCTCCCAGTTGGCGCAAGAACTGTTTTGAAGTAATGAAACAAACCAAGTACTAAAATAAAAAAAAATTGCATTAAAACAAATAATCCTCATTTTTCACAAAAAAATGAAATCACTAATGTTTTTATTTTAGAATGTCATAATAATAACATGGAAAACGAAGAAATTACAGAAAAAGAAAGAATCCTAGAAAAAGAATTAGACGAAAAAGATGATAATTTAAAAGAAATAATAATTAATTTAAGAAAAAAAATGGCCGAAATAGACCAAATGACTATTGAACTTGAAAAAAAGAGATTAAGAGAAAAGGGTAATAATCCAGTTAAAACAAAAAGATTATTAGAAGAATTAAAGGTTCCCGCACTTGAATTATTAAAATGATTCTTATAAAATTATTTCACAGGTTTTTTTATGTTAAAAATTAATGGAAAAAATACAAAATTACAAGTTAGGTTTGCTAATGATCCTTGGCAGAGATTAAAGGGATTAATGTTTGAAGATGAAAAAAATTTTAATTACGCATTATTATTTGAAAACCCTAGTGAAAGTAAAATTAATAGTGCCGTTCACATGATTTTTGTTTTCTTCCCAATTGATATTATTTTTTTAAATAAAACAAAAAAAGTAGTAGATAAAATCACCTTATTACCGTTTACTCCAAATTATACTCCAAAAAAACCAGCACAATATTTTATTGAAATGCCAAAAGGAAAAGCTAGTAAAATAAAAATTGGCGATAAAATAGAATGGTAAATTTAAACCAAATTTTAAGAATAATCAAGTTATTTAAATTTTTTTTATTAATTTTTAAAATTAGTGTTTATCTAAACCTAAATTACAAGTTACTCTATGAATATCCTGCAAATCTTTAGGAGTCTTCATATTCATTGATTTTTTTATTAACACATCAAGAATTTTTAATTGAGTTGGGCCAAAATCATAAACTGCTTTATTTCTTTTAAGATCAATTAAAGATCTTGTAACACTATGCCTCATTTTCATAGGAACAGTTTTCATTTTTAATGTTTGCATATGTTCTAGATTAAATTTATTGCTTTTATGAAGTAAATTTGAACGTATTTTTCTTATTTCAGATCCCTTTGGTTTAAGCATACCTAAGTGTTAGTTAAATAGTATTTTAATTTAATATTATACTTTTTTAAAAAAGTTATATTATAACTTTACAAAATAATTCCAAACCAAATAAATAAAAACTATTGAACATATAATCTCTTTATGCAAAAGAGTAATGCTCAAGGTACAGTAGAATATCTTATTATAATTGCAATAATAATCGTTATCGGTTTAATCGTTGCAGGAATCTCAACCAACCTTTTTGACACACAACAAATAACTCAAACAACAGACCAACTAAAAGGAAAAATAGGAGTCGGAGGAATAAGTA
>JAQVNZ010000012.1 GCA_028702895.1 Candidatus Iainarchaeum sp.
TAATCTTAAAACCATGTTCTTGTAATCTTAAACCCATATCCATATCTTCTGTTAAATTATTTGGATCATAATCTCCAACAACATCAAAAACTTTTCTCTTAAAAACAGTCATAGGACCAGGAATCACTGACATAGAATCAATGTAAGATAAAATAGTACACCACAAACCAAAACTAGTAGCATATTCAAAGAATTGTATTCTATGCAATAAAGAACCCTTCTTATCAGGAAGAATTAAACACGTAACCGCACCCACTTTTTCTTCTTCAAAATAACCAAGTGTTTTTAACAAAACATTTTCTTCCGGATACGTATCCGAATCCATACACGCAACGAATTCAGTTTTAATAGTTTTTAGCGCGGTGTTTAATGCGATTGCTTTACCTGAATTCTTTTTTAATTTAATTAATCTAATGCCTTTTTGTTTTTCTAAAAAATCTCTAGAACCATCAGTAGAACCATCATCAACAAAAACTAGTTCTAGTTTACCAGGATATTTTATTGCTTTAATATGTTTCATACAATTTTGTATTGTTCCCATAGAATTGTATACCGGGACTAAAACAGTTACACTTCCAAAACGCTTAGGATATTTTGCTTTACCAAAATCTTTTTTATCCAAGTGTACTAATAAAAAAAGAACCATTACATAAAGTAAGAAAAAATTAACTATTACAAGAGTAAAAATAACTGGCAAAAATAAACTAAATAATAATAATCCAACTAAACAAAATAAAATAATTGCTAAAATACTTCTTTTAACAAACGATAATTTCATCATAATAAAATAATACTAAAACACTTATTAAAAAGGTTAGGTTATCAAATAAAATTGTTAATTATTAAAATAAATAAAAAAATTATTTTAAAAAATTTTAAAACAATAGTTTGATTAATATAAAAAACGATTTTATTTTAAAATAAAATTAATAAACTATCATATTATAATTTTATTTCTAATAATTCACAAACAACTTGAAAATAACCATTAGCCAAAGTTTTTACAAAATCACACATTTCTAAATCAGCATCTAAACCAGAATATTGTATTCTATGCCTAGTGAATCTTAAATCATCAATTGCATTCAAAAAACTAATTAACTCAATTTGATTCGCATACAATTTTCTAACTGCTAAAACTAAACAAGAGTGACTCCGCTCAGAATAACCTTTTTTAAATAATAAAGCTTGATTACAACAAAAAATAGAACTATACCCAACAATAACTGCAACGTCAAATAATTCTGCATTAATATTCACACTAATAGCACTTAAGAATTTTTTTGATTTATTAATTGAAACTAAAACTTTGTTTTCCATACTACTATCTTTTTTTATAAATCCTTTATTCAAACACTCTTCAAAATTCATAAATTATTTCCCTTCACTAAAATACTTCTTTTTAACACAGCATCAACAAAAACATTTTTTTCTAAACTCATTTTTCTCCACTCAACCCAATTATAAATTGTTAATTGAATAGGCCTATTTATTGTTTTCTCAAAAATCGACAATAAACGAAAATCAATATTTTCTTTAGTGCCAATCACTAATAAATCTAAATCGCTTTTCTCATCAAATTCACCACTAGCAAAACTACCATAAATTGCAAAAGAATTAGCATTACTCACAATTTTTTCTAAACCAATTTCTTTAAACCATAATAATGAAATCGTTTTTTTTAATTCTTTAACATATATACTTTCATTGTTTAATCTAAATCTTTTTTGATTACTAATTAAATCTACTAAAAAAATTTTTTCTTTTAAAAAAAAATCGCAATAATATTTTGAAGAAGCTTTTGATAAAACAAGTTTTCGTGATATTTCACTAATATTTAGAATAGTATTAGGATTCAAACAAAAAAAGTTTAGAATCTTAAAACCAACAAAGGAATTGAATTTAGTTAGCATTAAACAAAAAAGAATCGTTCAATATAAAAAACAATCGTTCGCTTATAAAAACGATTTTATTTTACACCATAAATCTTTTGATTAACTAAGTCTAGTATTTCTTGTGCGTTAGGAAAAATACTTTTTATAACCATGAAATTTATTAGACTACTATCATCAACCCTAGATGAAACAATAACCTTGTTTTTTTCTATGATAACACTAGGTTTACCCTCGTTAATTAGAATAATCCAATTAGAATCATTGATTATTGCATTACACTCTTCACTATTAACCATGTCACTAACTTCTAGTGAACCATTATTAGTTTGACAATACTTTAATTCACCATCTTCATAAACCCTGATTAATTGTATAACATTTATTTTATTATAATTTAATACAATATTCCATAATTGCATGGAATTAACCATTATTGGACTAATATTGTTTTCTTGTAATGCTGGTGAAACGTAAACTGTTTTCTCGTTTTTTATTATATTAAAAAAACTATTAGGAGTATAATAATTAGAGTTAAATGAAACATCATTAACAACAAAAGAATACTTGTAAGGACTATACACGAATAAGAAATAAAAGAATATTAGTAATAGAATAATACTGGCACCGATTATTAGAAAAGCTTTTTTATCATCCACATGATGAATTACGTTTTCTTTAATTATAACATTATTTTCTGCTTTATTAACATTACTGGGATTATTATTTATATTAATAGAAATATTATTTTTAGAATCTTTTTTTGCAATAGTTTTTTTAGGCAAAGAATTTTTTATAATATTTTTTTTTGAAATCTTTTTACTAGCATCTTTTTTTACCATAAAAAAATTGTTTTCCAATAATATTAAAAACAAGACTATTTTTGTTTTAAACAAAAAGATTTAACAATTTTTTTAGAAAAATTATTCTAACAACCATTTCCAAACTGGTTTAACAATAACTTTTATACCATCTTTTTGAAGTACTTCTTCATCATCAAACGTTAATAATAAACCTTCTTTTAGATTATGTGTTTTACAAGCGTCAATCAAACCACTAATTTCTCTAACCTTGTTTTCTTCATTCAACTGATAACAAACTTGTATTGCTTCAACAATATTCAAACCTTTTTTTATAACAAAATCACATTCAAATTTTTCTTTATAATAATAAATTTCTTTACTCATTCTTTTTAATTCTAAAAAAACAATATTTTCAAGTAGTCTTCCTGAATCTTTTGAAAAACGAAAACCAATAAGTGATGCTAACGCATTATCAATACAATACACTTTTTTATTAGCATAAAACTGGTTTTTTAATGATTTGTCAAATTTTGCAACTTCAAAGAATAAAAAACTATTTTGAGCATAAGAAAAATATTCTTTAATTGTTGTAGCTGAAGAAAGCCCAGTAATTTTTCGAACTTGATTATAACTTAACAGTTTCCCAATATTACTAATTGCATAAAAAAACGCTTGTTTAAGCATTTGTTCAGAAGGAAGATTATAACGAACAATTATATCTTTATACACAATATTTTCATACAATGACTGCAAATATAATTTATTTTTAGTTTTTAAATATTCTGGAAACCCCCCAAACTCAAAATACTCTAGAAAATATTTTTTTAACTTAGCCCTATTTTCTAAAGAAAAATTATTTGAATTAATTTCTTCATTATTAAACCTCAAAAATTCTTTAAAAGAAAAAGGAAATAAATTATAATTAATAGTCCTCCCAGTTAAATGAGTTCCAAGTTCACGACTAAGCATAGTAGCATTAGAACCAGTAACAAAAACTTTTTTTCCAGATTCATGTAATCTTCTAACAAATCTTTCCCAACCCAAAATATTTTGTATTTCATCAAAAATAAAAAAATCTCTAACTCCAAATAATTCAAGCAAAATTTCCTCTAAAACAGAAAAATCTTTAACTGTGAAACCTATAAATCGTTCATCATCAAAATTAACATAATAAGCATTTTTTTTTATTTCAAGTAAAAGAGTAGATTTTCCACAACGCCTAACGCCAGAAACAACAACTACAAAAGGAGAGGAAATTTCTTTTTGAACACTTAAAAACAAATCTCTTAATACAACATCTTTTTTCTTAAATTTATCTTGAGAAAACAAAATATCTTTTAAAATACTCTTATTCATAAAACAAAATAAACAACAAACTATTTAAAAGCATTTGGTTTGTCAAACCAAATAAACTCATGTTTATTATAATTGACGATTGTAATACTAATTGTAAATTATTCTATTAAAAAAACTAGTCAAAGCTTTTCATTAACAAAAAGAAAACACACCCAAGTCTTTCCATTAACAGAAAGGTTTTTGATAAACGTTTTTTGATAAAAAATTTGAAAATTATTTTAAAAAAAAATTATTTAAAAAAACTATTTTTTGTTTTAAAAACAATAAACAAATTAATTGTTTTTTTAGAAATTTTATTCTAATAACCATTTCCAAACTGGTTTTACTTCAATTTTAATATCATCTTTTTGAAATATTTCTTCTTCATCAAACGTTAATAATAAACCTTCTTTTAGATTATGTGTTTTACAAGCATCAATTAAACCACTAATTTCTCTAACCTTGTTTTCTTCATTCAACTGGTAACAAACTTGTATTGCTTCAACAATATTCAACCCTTTTTTTATTATAAAATCACATTCAAATTTTTCTTTATAATAATAAATTTCGTTACATTTTGATTTTAATTCAATTAACACAATGTTTTCTAATTTTCTCCCATCATTTTTAGTAAATTCAAAAGACACTGACTGTGCTAAAGCAATATCAACTGCAAAAAATTTTGAGGGACTATTTTGTTGTTTTTTAATAGAAAACGCGAACAAGTCTATTGAAAATATTAAAAAAGATGATTCTAAATAACCAATATAATTTTTAATAGTATTAATCCCCGCATCATAATTTTTTTCTAAAGAATACAAACTAATTGTTTTACCAATATTACTAAGAATAAATAAAGATAATTTTTCTATTAAAGATTTATATTTTATATTATATCTCCCAATAACATCTTTTAACAAAATATTTCTATAATATTCTTGTAACAAATCAGTTTTATTAAAAAGCAAGCTTTCTGGAAAACCTCCTCTAATAACAAATTCTCCAAATAATCTCTTTGCTTTCGCATTAGATTCAATAGTATTATTTAATTTAAACTCACCCACAAATTCTTTAAAACTAAACGGATAAACTCTAAATTCTTTATATCTACCAGTTAGAGCAGAAGCTAGATCTGAGGACAATAATTTTGCGTTAGACCCAGATAAAATAAATTTATATTTTTCGTATAATCTACTAACCCATTTTTCCCATAAGGGAACGTTTTGTATTTCATCAAAAAAGAAATAAACTTTTCCTTTTGGATTTTCAAATTCTAAATAATATTCTATTAATAAATCCAAATCTTTTGGTTCAATAAAAGCTAATCGTTCATCCTCAAAATTAATATAAACTTTTGAATGAACTTCTTTTTGACCATCTAAATATTGCATTAATGCAAACATTAACGATGTTTTACCACAACGTCTAACACCACTCAATACTAAAGCTTCTTTATAATTTAGAACTGGTATTATGGAATCAAATAATAACCTTTTTTTTAAAGGTATTTTATATTTTTCTTTACTTTCCTCAAAAATTCGAAAAACAATATTCTTATCAAGCATATACATGAATAGAAAGAAATACCATATAAACCTTTCTGTTGATAGCAAGGTTTTTTAGTGATGGTTTTTTGATTGAAAATTTGAAAATTATTTTAAAAAAAATTATTTAAAAAAACTATTTTTTGTTTTAAAAAAAAAGAATAGAAAAGGTTCTTAGTGAACCTTTTCTGTTTATTTTAAATCTTTACATTAATCCTTCTAATGCGTTGATTAAATCACTTGCAGCTCTACCAGTGTCAGCACTAGTATAACCAGCTACTACAATACTACCGTTTGTTAAAACAGCAGCAACATATTCACCGTTTGCTGTGATTAAATCTTGTAATTTTTGTCCGCCAGAAACTTCTAGGTTTACAGCAGCAGCATTAACCATCCATCCACCAACGATAATTGATTTACCGTTTGTTGATGCATCAGTCTTAACTATGTTGTTTGCAACAGGTTTTACTACTACACCTTGAACAGGGCCAGTAGCTACTCCACTAACACTATCAATAGTTACAGTTACTCCACCCTTAGTTTCAGAAGCTCCAGAAGCTAAGTTAGTGAAAGATGTTCCGCCAACTACAGATTCTTGTAAATCAGATCCTCCAATGTACATTTGTACTTGTCTTCTTTCATCAGGATATGATATTTTGAATAATCCTGCGTCAGAAGTGATTACTGATCCGTCAGCTGTGAATGCTGATAATAGATAGTCTGTTCCACCTCTTATCGCGCTTGTTCCCCAGTTTGCATAACTTGCGTCTAAAGTTTTGTTTGACTTGTTTGCAGCTGTTTCATCTTTTATTGAATCATAGTCCCAAACATTTGCTGTTGCATCAGCTCTAATGAACATATTTACATCAGCACCTGCTGTTAAACCATCTAAGTCATTATATGTGAACATTGCAGCATAGTATTTACTAGCATCATATGTCACTCCATCAATTGCTTGTGCAACTTCAGATGTATTTGGTAAGAAGTATGTTTCTGCAACTTCTGTTGAGTCTAGACCCAAAGTTCCAACAAATGATAGTGCTGCATTAGCTTTCCCTCTATTATATAAATTGAAGTCTTGTGCTGCTAATAATAAGAATGACCTATCATCAGAATTTTCACTAACTGCTAATTTATATAGTAATGGAATTTCAGTCCCTGCATTTCTAGCACCAACTTCGAATTGTAAATTAGCACTTACGTCGCCTCTGTTTACATCGATTGGTGAAGGACTTGCTGTCCATTCAGAAACAACTTCAGCAGCAGTTTTTCCTGCGAAGCTTCCTTTTGCATAATAAATTCTTCCGAAATTTTGTGGAGCTGAATTATTATCACTCAACATTAGAGTGTAATCTTGTCCACTTATTGTAACTACTCTTGGTCTATTAACGTCTAATTGTGCGCCTATAAACATTGGAGCGTTTACTTGTGATACTCCTTCAAGTGGTCTGAATGAAACTTTATTGTTTCCAATTGTTGCGTCATACATTGGTTTATTTTCAAATCCAACAAATCTTACAACACCATATTCATTTGGTAATGCTATTTCGTCACCAACTGTTAAAACGTTTTTAACAACTTCTGATTCAGATGATGTTGATGTGAAACCCCAATTATTTTTTAATTGAATTGAAGTCATTTTTCCGCCAAATCCAGCTAATGTTACTTGCCATTGAGCATCGTCATCAACTGATGGTTCTCCAGTATATGGAAATCCTTTTCCATCTCTTAGTTCTAATCTTTCAGATCCAGATCTTATTGAAGCATAATATCTACTTGCAACAACATCTTGTGCAACGTTAGTTACATAAACACTGTCACCTAAAACGTTTGAACCAAATTCATCTCTCAAATCATAGTTACTTCCTTGAACTTCTCTACGATTTATTTGAGTTGAACCATCTTTCAAAACCCACACTGCATTGTATGTTGCTTGTGCAGCATTAACCCAAACTGTTTCTAGTTCAACAGTTAATTGTTTTCCAGCATAATTGCCAGCTCCAGGAACTGTTGTTGTTTCAGTTGGATATAATTTTTGTGCAATTGTTTCTGAATACATTATTAATGAATTATCAGTTTTGTTAATTTCATTTAACACATAAACTTTTCCTAAAAATGGTATTTTTACATCATAATTAGAGTTAGAATCCATATTCAAAATTGTTTCCGAAGTATCTAAGTTCATTACTACTTCATAAGTTACTGCGTTTCTTGCAACACTTGATACTAATTCTCCAACAGCAAATCTTGTTGATCCTGTTTGGTTTTGCATTGATGCATCAGCAGAAGTAAGAGTAATTTGTTCTCTAACAGAAACTGTTTGATTTGATCCATTCCATCTTGCTGTTACACCTGTTTGATTTACCAAATAAGGTACGTCAACATCATTAACTGTTTTTGGACCTAATTCAGCTACGCCAGAAGTCATATTTAAATCTGCTTCAGCAGTATATCCTGTACCAGTCATTGAAACTATTCCTCCAACGGTTACGTTTACTGCAGCGTTTCCGCCTGCTATAGCGTCTCCTGCTGGGATTGTTGCTAGTTGTGCTACTTTAGCAGCAATGTTTCCAGCCCACACAACATCTGATACAGCAGCGTTTGATCCAACTACTATATCTACTACTGGCATTCCTGTTGAGCTAATAATATTAGATCTTTCTAAATTATCAAGTCCTCCAGCAGCCATATTTGCAGCAGAAACTACAGGAGCTAATGCTGAACCAATTAGTGCAGCACCTATTCCTAGAGCAACTACTTTTTTTATATTTAATCCTTTCATTTGTTCGTCACCTCATATATCGACAAAAATTATATTCTACGCCAATTTAACTATTATCTAGTTTACTGGCAAGAACTACTTATTATCTTATCAAAAATCCCCTTTAAATACCTTACTATTAGATGAAAAGAATCAGTTAAAGAAAGCAAAAAACAAGGGGAATTTTAACACAATACGTGAATAACATTACGACAATCGTCATTAAGAGTTTTTTTTATGATATTAAATCAAATAAAAAAACTAATAAATAGTATAACCCGCATACTAAATTATAAAAAAAATTTATTCTAACAACCATTTCCAAACAGGTTTAACAATAACTCTAACACCATCTTTTTGAAAACTATCCTCTTCATCAAAAGTTAAAATCAAACCAGTCTTTAACTTATAAGTCTTACACGCATCAATCAAACCACTAATTTCTCTAACCTTATTCTCTTCATTTAAATTATAACAAACTTGTATTGCTTGAACAATCCCTAAACCCTTTTTTATAACAAAATCACATTCTTTTTTTGTACAAATTCTTCTCTTTGCTCAGCCAATATACCCCAAAATTTATTTTTATTAGATGAAAGAACGATTAACTAGCAAATCATTCTTTTGAAAAGAACGATTTAAAACCCCAATATAAATATCTAAAAAAGTTTACTATAATAATTCAATAATATAAAACAATTCCAATACTATTTAATCAAAAGTTAATAATATGATCAAACAATTATACACAAATCAAATGCTTAGCATTATTAACAATTAAATCAACAATAAATTTAACTCTTTTAAACAATCCACACCTGGCATACCAAAGAAATTTAGAATTGATTTTATTTGTAATTACTAATATAAAATTTGCTAGCCCTTTGTCATTTAACTTTTATGCAAAGAACACAATATCTTTTAAAATATTATAATAATTTTGTTTACTACAATCCAATTGTTTATCTACAAACATACTTAATATAAGGCAAGTGATAATTTACCCCACTCTCTCTTTTAGATAAACTATTATTTGTTAAAGTACTAAGTCTTTTATTTCAAAACAATAAACTTTTTTACCATTAAAAGAATTAATCTTTTTTGAAAAAGTTTTAGCAAAAATAACAAACTCTTCTTTTCTAGAACCATTATTCCAATCAAAAAAACTTGTTTTAGTAGAAAGCTCTTCAACTATTTTTAAAGCATTAACATTTTTTTTCCATTTACACTCGCAAAAAAGTATTTCTTTGTTTTGATTAAAAGCAACTATATCAATTTCTATATCTTTATACCACCAACCCCCAATTTTTGAGAAATTAGAAAATCTTTTTTTTATTAAAAATTGTTTGCAAACATCTTCAAAAACAAACCCTAAGTATTCAGCATAATTTTGTTTAATAAGATTAGATTTGTATAACCCTTGTTCAATACTATTAATATTTGGATAAATATATTTAAACCAGAATCTTAGAAATTTATCATTCAAATAATATTTACCTAGCCTAGATTTAACATTTTCTGTAATAGGTATTCTTCTTTCAATAAACCCCACTTCAATCAAGTTTTTTATATAAGGAGAAATATCTGTTCTTTGGAATTTAATAAAATTTTTTATTTCATTAATAGTATTTTTTCCATTCGCTATTGCTTCTAAAATTAGTTTATACGTACTAGAATTATCAAATTCTAGTTTCATCAAAAAATCCACTTCATCTTTAATAAAGCTTTTACGCGATTGTAATTCCGCGTCTAACCAATCCCAAAAAGGTTTATCAATCATAGTTAAATAAAATGGTATCCCATCCGCAAAACCATATATTTCAATAAGTTCTTCAAAACTTTTATTTGGAAAAAAATATTTTAGATCAAAAAATGATACTGGTTTTAAATTTAGAGAAGCTGTTCGCCTACCAAAAACAGGACTACTATAATTTAATACTCTTGAAGTAATCATTGAAATTGAAGAACCTAAAATAAAAAGTTTTAAATTAGATTTTTTGAGTTTAGTATCAATTATTGCTTGTAACAAATTAAGAAAATTTTTATTTTCAATAAACATATTTTGAAATTCATCAATAATTAAAACGTCAACATTATCTTTTAAATAATCGAAGAGTATTTCATAATCCATTCGAAGATTTTTTATTTTTGAATCAAATTCAATACAAGCAGCATAAAATCTTTCTAAATTATTTTCACCAACAGCCAAATAATAAATTTTTTTAGTGTTAATGGTTGAATGTAAAATTAACTCTGTTTTACCAACTCTACGCCTACCATAAATAATCTCAAAAGCAAATCCCTTTTTTGAAATAGTTTCTTTCAAATCAGAAACTTCATTAATCCTATTTTTAAAATCACCCATAAAAACCAACAGTATAATCCTAATTAGTATAATATACATTATACTATTTAAACTTGTCCCATACTTCTAAAAATAAGATATTAAAAATTATTTTTAATTATTTAATAAAATCAACTATATTAAAAAAAAATTCTAACACAAACTTTTAGAACTAGTTTTGCTTTACCAATTCGTCTTTAACCATAAAAAATCAAAAACCCAACTTTTTTGCTTTTATATCTTTATCCTAGAAACTTTGATTATTTCATTTAATTAATGAATATACTCATAAGTATCTACTCGCACTTTAACTACTCAAACGTTTCTAGTGATTAAAAAAACTTTATTCTAACAACCATTTCCACACAGGTTTAACAATTATTTTTTTATTTTCAATCAAAATTTCATCGTCTTGTGAATTTGTTAATATAAAATAATTTTTTGGTTTAAATTTTTTTACTGCTTCTAATAAACCTTGAATTTCCCTATCTTTATTTTTATCATTTAAATCATAACAAACTTGTATTGCACTAAAAACTTGTTTATTTTTTACAATTAAAAAATCGCACTCGTGTTTATCAGAATAATAAAAAATGTCACCTTCTTTTTTTATTGTATTAAAAACCAGGTTCTCTAAAAGCCAACCCTTATCACTTAAAACTTTTTTTGAAACCACCCAAATAAATCCATTATCAGCCACATACAATTTTTTATTATTAACTAATTGTTTTTTTAAAGAATAATCAAATTTATTTATTACTTTGACAAAATAAGTTTCTTCAAAATAAGAAATATATAATTTAATAGTATTAACACTTTTTATCCCAACAAATTTTTTTAATGAAGTATAACTAAAATTGTTCGCAAAATTAGTTACTAAATAAGAATAGAGTTCCTTTAGAGTAATAACATTATTTATTTTATATCTTATTGCAATATCCTTCAAAACCGTGTCATTATATATTTTTGCAAGAATTTCTGGATCACTATATTTTAAATAATCTGGCATACCCCCCATTAAAAGATACTCTTCAAAATATTTTTTTAAAAAAGCTTTTTGTTTAGTTAAGTAACTCGAATTTTTACTAAAATCAAATTCTTTTAATTTTAAAAATTCTTTAAAAGAAAACGGATTTACAATAGTATCAAGATGACGCCCAGTAAGTTTAGTCCCAAGTTCTTTGCTTAAAAGATTAGCACTTGAACCAGTAATAAAAAATTTGAACCCATCCTCATAAAATCTTCTCACAAAAATTTCAAAATTTGCAACATTTTGTATTTCATCTATAAAAAAAACTTTTTTCTCACCAAACAATCTCACTAAGGACTCGTACAATCGATTAAATTCACTAGCTGAAAAATTAAACAAACGCTCGTCTTCAAAATTAATATAAAAAAAATCTTTATCCAAATAATGTTTTTTTACAATCTGCCTTAAAAGAGTTGATTTTCCAGCTCTTCGTAAACCAGTTAAAACTAAAACATGTGGAAGATTTATTCTTTCTTCAACTTCGTTTAAAACCTCTCTTTTTACACCCAAAGGTTTTTTTAAAAAAACTTCTCTTTGTTCAAAAAGAATTTCATTTAATTGTTCATCGGAAAGCATACTAAAAATATTAACAAAACAATTTAAAAAGCAGTCAGTGGTACTGAACAAAAACAACTAATCTTGTTCAATAAAAGATTTACTTGTAAGCGTCACTATAGAATTTTGCTAGTTCTTCGTTATTTAGTTTTTGAGTAAAAAAAGCAGCGTATTTTTGAAATATTTCAGATAATTCTACTAATCCTTCTTGGAATTCTGCTTGACTAAACTCTATCTTACTAGGTTTAATTACTTCAATGCTAGTTGGCCCGTAATAGAATAAAAATCGTATTAGTGAAGAATAGTTTCTAACAGATAAATTTACTTCGATGTATGAAGAGTACATGTCATCGTCTTCTATTGGTTCTGCTTCGTCTATATCATATATAGTAAAATCTTTTTCTTTTTCAATAGCTTCTCTAATTTTTTTAACATGTTTTTTTAACAGAGTTTCTTCTATTGCTTTGAACTCTATTATTGCTCTAATCCTAATCCTAAACGCATCTTTTTCTGCAATTTTTTTCCTTTCTTGTATTTTATCAATTATATCTTGTTTTAACTGGTATCTTGTTGGATAACCTTGTTTTTTTATTAAACCTAATTTTAACATTTCTTTTAATTCACTAGTTAGTCGATCGTATGGAATGTTTAATTGTTTGTTTAATTCTTCCTCTGTTTTTGGTTCATTTAATAATAATAACGCAATTTTTTTTTGTTCGTCTGAAAATCCAGCCATTTTTAGTTCACCAGTATAATATGATAATAATAGTTTGTTTTAAAATGCTTACTAAAATAAAAAAAGTGAGGTTTATTAAAAAAAACTAAATTATTTTTTTATTAAAATGTTTTCTAACATTTTATTATTAAAATATTTTCTAACATTATTTTATTAAAATATTTTCTAACATTATTTTATTAAAATATTTTCTAACATTATTTTATTAAAATGTTTTCTAACATTATTTTATTAAAATGTTTTCTAACAATATTTTTTTCTCATCTAATTGTTTTTTAAAAGTCGCATAATTATTCCAATGCGTAGTGTACAAGAAATAATCCTGGTTAGTTATAATCGTATTAATATATGATTCAAACTTAATAATTGATTCAAGCTTAGACTCATCAGTCAATTGTGTTTCATTAATTAATGTATCAATCATTTTTAACCCTGGATCAGAATTTATTCTACCTAAATAAAAACCAGTTTGAGGTTCTATTAGAGGAGATAAATTTAATTCAAGCATATCATTAATATCATTAACTTCTTTTTTTGTAAAAGCTATTACACAATGACCATTTATTTCTCCACTTTGTAAATCAAACATGTTCCCACAAACTATTACTGGATGAACATACCCTTCTTCTAAAAAAACTTTTTTTGCATCCTCAAAATACCATGTGCTAGAATTATCTAACCAAAATCTTGTATTACCTTTTTCCCATGCAAATAACCTTATTTTTTTCCCTTCGTTAAAACAATCATTTAGAAGAGAGTTATATTCGGCTTTAAATAACAAAGCATAATCTTCACAATCCCCGCCTTTATTTGTAACAAATTGTTCAATACTTTGTAATTTATCTAATTTGTTTGATGTCCTCTCGTCATTTAAATATTTGAAATTTTGAAATTCTTTATTAATTAAATGAAAACAAGCTAGATTTATTTCACAAGAACTCATGTTTTTTTGAAAACAATTGGCTTTTAAATCTAGCAAAATATTTCTTTGTTTTTGTGATAAATAAGAATTTGTTTTAAACCACTCCATTGATGTTTGTATTTCGTTTTCATAATCAACTATTTTTTGTATTGTTAAATTAGTTTCTTTTTTTAATTCCATAAAAGACACATCTAACTTTTGACTAGAATCGCGTAATTGATTATGCGCTAATTGTAATTGGTTTAGCGCAAACTCTAAATCAGAATTATTTTTTTCTAACAAAAAAATATTTTCTTTTAAACCAGTTATTTCGTTTAACGAGTTTTCTTTAAACAAAAAAAATTCTTTTTCTAAAATATTTTTTTGTTCAATAACATTATTTAAATTAAAAAACAAAAACATTATTATAATTAACAAAACCAATATTATCGCAAAAAATATTTTTTGATTAAAAGATTTAGTGGATTTTTGAACAGGATATTTTTGGTTTAAAGGATCTTGATTTTGTAAAACCACAGATTTTTGTTTATGCATAATAATCTTGTAAGAAAAGAATATATAATCTTTTTTACCATAATATTCTTATGATTAAAAATTTGTTAAACCCGTTTATACTAAACTTTGCTAGTGACGTGGATTTTACTCAACCCATAATAGAAGAAGTAACATCTTTTTTGCCAAGTAATTTTATGTTAATATTAATTGGAATTGGTTTAATTATTGCAACTATTATTATAATCTTTTTTTTAAAAAAAATTATTATTAATTCTGTCATAGGGCTTGTTATTTGGGGAATTGCTCTTTTCGTTTTTAATATACCCTTACCATTAATTCCTTCACTAGTTGTTTCAATAATAATTGGCCCGGCCGGGATAGGCACAATGTTATTACTAAACGCGTTTGGATTATTAGTAATATAAAATTAATTTTTAAATAATTTAAAACCAGTTTTTTTAGAGGCGAGATTTTTGAATAATATTAAATTAGATTCTTTTAAAAAAAAATATTTCACTCACGCTAAAAAACACGCTCTTTATAAAAATATTTTAAAAACAAATGGGAATATTGTTTTTGGTAAGGGTAGTGATTCGCCAAAAATAGTTTTTATTGGAGAAGCACCAGGTCAAAACGAAAACAAACAAGGCAAACCTTTTGTTGGTAGAAGTGGAAAATTATTAGATAAATGGATTATTAACCTAGGATTAAAAGAAACAGATTATCGTATTATTAATGTTGTGCCAATAATCCCTTTGAATAAAGCTAATGGAATTAGGCCACCTAGTAAAGAGGAGATTAACTATTTTTTTCCAATAACCATAGAATATTTATCTTTGTTAAATCCTATAATAATTGTTTTATTAGGAAAGAGTGCTGCTAGTATTTTTGATAAGAGTTTAAAAGTTGGTGAAACAAAAAAAACTATGGATTATTCAATATTTTTTATTTATCATCCATCGTATTATATAAGACGCGGCGGAAAAGGGTTTGAAGATACGCTAGATAAGTTAAAAGTTTTTTTAGAAAAATAATTTAAAACAAATTATTTAAACTAAACAAAAAACTATTTAAAAAAATAAACGAACTTAATTCAAAAAAAATTATCGTACGTATGGTAAATTATCTTTTGGTTTTTCTTCTACTAATGATTCTAATTGATGAGTTAGTTCTTTGAATGCTTTTTCAATTTGTTTTGCGTCTTTTTCAATTGTTTTCATGTTTAATTTAAAACCAAATCTTTTACTTAGTAATTCTAAAACGTTTTTTGCACTACCATGATCCCCATAAATTAATTGTGCATTTGTTTCACCCAGTAAACAAGCACCAGGAATATTATGTAATTGACCCAAACCAACTAGTAATCCAGCTACTCCTGAAATCAATCCTTCTTTTTTTTCTTTTCGAGCTCCAAGTTTAACCCAAGTTTCAATGGTAGAATCATCTGTTGCAGCTACTACTACACCAGGATTTTGATTTAATCTTTTATCCCCAATATTTAATCCAGCAAGAGTAATTATTTCTTTTATTCCAACTGATTTAAAAAAATTTAATAGTGTTTCAGCAAATTCGTAATGTTCGTGTGATGAACCAATCTTAAAATCTAGGGTTGGTTGTACTGGACCAGCAATTATTAAAAAATCTTTTTTCTTATAATTTAAATGATAAATCTCGTTTTTGATTAATCTTATTTTTGAGTTTTGTGTGTGAACACTTGGTGGAAAAGAATCTGATAATATTTCTGCTATTTTAACTGGTTTTAATTCTTTTAACAAATAGTCTACGGCAATTTTTCCAACTAATCCTATCCCAGGCAAACCTACTAATAATACTCCGTCAGTTAGAGCAATCTTTTTAGTTAATAATATTTTTGTAGGCATAATCAATCAAATCAAAAAAGATAATATAAATGTTTCTTAAAAATTATTTTCAAATGATTATTCTCAAACAAAAGTTATTTTAAAAAAACTATTTTCTATTTTTTTATTTTTTATTTTTTATTTTTTATTTTTTATTTTTTATTTTTTATTTTTTATTTTTTATTTTTTATTTTTTATTTTTTTCATTTTCTATTTTAAAAGTAAATGTTATCCCAGATTGTTTTGCTTTTTTTTCTGCTTTTTCAATAATTTTTATTAATTGAGCTTCAGCTTCTTTAAAAGTTGGTGCTAAACTTTCTACAAAATAAGTTCCTGCTCCCATATAAACTACGCTACAATCTTTTACTGATTCTATTTCTAAAAATAATTGTTTTAATGAATCTAAACCATTTTCTTTTATAGTTTTAGCAGTTATTTTTCCTTTAACAAGTTTTTTTGTTACAACAATATTTTTTTCAACTAATTCTTGTACCGGTTTTAACCATTTTTTATCAAGTATTTTTAAAACATCTTCTCCAAGAGCAACCTTATCAAATGCTTTGAATAATGAACCATACTCTTCTATTAATGGATCAGCAACTTCGTTCCAAACAATATCAAAATCTTTTTTTTCTTGTTTTGCTAAAATAGCAATTAATTTTTCTTCTCTATTAACTTGTTTAAACTCGGTCATTTTTTTTCTATCCATTTGTGGAGAGATACCAGCAAAACTTAAATCAATTTGTTTTTTATCTAAATCAACATTAAGAACTTTTGCTACTCTAACCTGATTTATTTTAACAAGGTTTCTAATATTTTTTACCCACGAACTAGACACATTACTAATGTGTACAAAACCACGCCTATTAGGATATTCTAATAATTCTGCAAAAACACCATAATCTAGTACTTGTGTTATTTTTACTACTACAAATTCGTCTCTTTCCGGAAAATCCATTTCTATCACAATTATTTATTAATGCTAAGACTTAAAAGTCATTCCCTAAGCTTCTAGCGCAATTTTTCTAGTTAAAAATAGTTTTGAAACTTTTGTAGGCAATTCTACTATCTCGCCTTTCTGAAATGGACCATATTCTTTCATATCAGTCCCAACAAATGTAGGAACATCTTTTATTATTTCCAATCTAACTAATTCGCTTTTAGTTGTTTTATTACCAAATAGTTTTTCATAACTAGAAGAATGACTTTCTAATAAGTTAACTAGTTTTTTAAAAAAATCTTTTTCTTGAACTGCCATATTATCAAAATCAATTTCTTTTGTATGCGAACTAATAAGCGCTTTATTCATGATTTTTTTTTCTCTTAACAAAAAAATTTCTTCAACTAATCGTTTAAGATTGGTAAAAGACCTAGAATTATTTGAAGAAAAATCTTTTAACGAGTCTAAATAATTCTTTTTTTCTTCTTCAATAAACGCTTCTAAAGAATCAATAAAATCGTCTTCTACTAAAACTAGTTTAGAAGTATTCTTTTCTAATCTATAAATTCGTCTTAATTCATCAAAATCAATTTTCATCCAAACCACTTTTTTAACCAAATTATTCAAAAAACTATTACAAACAACCCAATAAAATTAAGAGTGTTGTTTTTTTATTGCTATCTTAAAGCAAAAATAAAAATCAATTTACAACCCCGACAAATTAACTTATTTTCAAACAAATTAACTTATTTTCAAACAAATTAACTTATTTTTAAAAAAATCAAATTATTCTTAAAAAATCTTTCAAAAATAATTAAACTATTTTTGCTACTCCTTTACCCAATAAAAATATTGCACAATATAATGGGACCTCAATATTTTCTTCTTTAAAAGGGCCAAAATTAATCCCGTTTAATTTGAATTTGGGAGTTTCACTAACAAATATTTTTGTTAAGGTTGCGTCAAATGCAATTGCATCAATAAAAGGATCGAATGATTCTAATTTATCCAAAGATAATTCTTTTGCCACAAACCCTGTTTCCCCGTGTAACGTATTAGGAACACGAATTATTTTATGCAAGTCAATACTAGTTTGTCTATCAATTGGAATCATTACTGTTTGTACTGCAAAGTCAAAAACTTTTTTCCAAAAATCCTTATTTGTTCTTGCCCCAACAGAAAAAAGATAACCCTGGTCTATTCCATTAATTATTTCTTCTCTGCTCTTAAGTATTTGATTTATCTTAGTTTTTGATAATAAGGTTATAAGAGATATTTCTTTTGAATCTTTTCTAAAAAAATCTTTTAACGCAACATTTATTCTTTTTACCCAAAAACCATTTTTTGGACAAATTAATTGTTTTTCAAATTCATATCCTAAATTAACATAATCTATCCCATAACCAGCAATATAATCTACTAATTCTATTCTAGATTTTTTGTTTAATAATTGGATTTCTTTATTTCTTAAGTGCATATGGTACCCAGCTTTTCCAGAAAAATTTATGCTAATATTTTCTTTTAAAAAACCAAAATCATTTTCTATTAAATCAGCTAATCTAAAAACTTGTTTTTTTGTTTGTTTTAAACTATCTTCTAAAAACCATTGTTTTGTTTCTTTACCTTGAATTGTTTCTTTTACTTTTGATTCTTCTCCAAAAGTTTTTGTACACTTCCATTCGCCATTAATTTTTTCACAATTATTTTTTATTTCATCAGCATCAAATTCATAGATTATATCTGAACTTAACCATTGTTTATTTGCCATTGGAGTATTACCTGGAAACGCATAACACGAATTAGAATAAGAAAAAAATAAGGGCGTTCTTTGTCTAAGAAATAAATTCATTGCAAATTCATTAGCAAAAGCCAGGTTTCGATTAGCAATTTTTCTTTTAAAAACACCATAACCAAATTCTCTTTTATCAATTTGATTAACAGAGCAAATAGTATTTTTTTCATAATATTCTCTAAATTTTTGTATTAAAAAATTTTCTTCAACAGATTGATCATACATTAAAATCACCTTTATTTTTTTCTAAAAAATTTTTTTTACGATTATTTATTCTTAATTGAGTTAAATAATATTTTACTGGATGAGCAAATTTTCTTTCCTCAATAGAAACTACTATTCCATATTCATCCATTTTTTTATAACTCGGAGCAGACAAT
>JAQVNZ010000047.1 GCA_028702895.1 Candidatus Iainarchaeum sp.
CAATGATTTAGTAAGCGAAGCTCATACAATTTATCAATGTGTATATCATATAGAGTGGTGTACTAAATATGCGTCGTAAGAAGCCACTTCTTTTAGGGTGTGGTAATTCACTATCGTGTTTAGTTGGTATTTAATTCTTTTCTGTTTTTGTATTTCGAAGAAAAAATTAATTTTAAACAAGTTAGACTTTTATTCTAACATTCATCTTGTTATCGTAAAACTTTTTACTTGTTCTAATAAGTCTTTTGCTTTTTGATTTTTTTCAAAATGTATTCTAGTCGGTTCTAATAATTCATTAATGTATCTTGTTGTTGCTTGTTTTAGATCCATTGGGTGTAATTGACCAGAAACAAAGTCTTTTTCTAATTCTAAATAATTGTTGTATTCTTTGTCTCCCCCAAATTTTGTTGGTCTTTCTATTTTTATTTTATCAAATTTTTCAAAAATAATGTATTTATTATATTCTAGTATTGGATTTTCTTCAACTATTTTTTCTGGGCAAAATGCTTTTGATATTTTTCGTTGTACGTCTTCAGTTGAATCAGTCATAAATATTGCTGAGTCTGGAATACTTTTAGACATTTTTTTTTCTATTGTTCTATCTATTCCTTGGGATGTTGTTTTGATTTCTTTTAATCCTGCTAGCATGTGGTGTGATATTATTATTGGTTTATAATAACCTAGTTTTTCTCCAACTTCTCTTGCTAGAACATTTACTTTTCTTTGGTCCATTCCAAGTTGTGTTACGTCAGCACCTAAATAAAATATGTCTGCGCATTGCATGCATGGATAAAATATTTGTGATGCTAGTAATCCTTCTGCTTCTTTTCTACCCATTATTTGTGAGCATCTAGTAATTCTAGCGACTGAGTTTGTTGTTGCAATGTTCATTACAATTTTCCAGTATTCTGCATCACTCATGGCTTGGTTAGCCCAAATAAATTCAACGTTATCTAAATCCATTCCGGTTGTTTTCCAAACTTCTATAAGGTAGTTTCCTGCAACTTGTATTTTTTCTAGGTCTCCACCATATTTATTGTTTGCCCATGCAAACCAATCTGCTACCCACATTTTGAATTTAAAACCAGCACTAGTCATTTTGTTTATATTTATGGATCGTAATATTCCTTGTGCTATGTGCATTTGTCCACTTGGTTCAAAACCATCGTAAGCGATAGGATTTTTTTTTGTTTCTAAAAGCAATCTTAATTCTTCTTCAGTGAGAATCTCTTCACCAACACTTTTAATTAAATTAATTTTTTCTTCTATATTCATACTAATAATTTATGCCTTAACAGTTTAAATATTTTTTTAATTAAGTATTTGCGAAAAATATCTGTATTTGTTCTAATTTAAAAAATTTGTTTGAATTAATATAATCGCCACATTTAAAATTCTTTTTTTGTTTTAAATTATTATGGATTTTAAGAGTATTGAACAAAAATGGCAGGATGCTTGGGCCAAAGAAAAAATTTTTGAAGTTAAAGATGATTTTGATAAGAAAAAGTTTTATGTTTTATCAATGTTTCCTTATCCATCTGGTTCTGGTTTACATTTAGGTCATGCACTTAATTTTGTTATTGGAGATGTTTTTGCTAGATTCAAAATAATGAATGGTTTTAATGTTTTACACCCAATGGGTTTTGATGCGCTTGGATTACCTGCTGAAAATGCTGCAATAAAAGCAGGAGAGCATCCCCAAGATTATACTAATACTTCAATAAAACATTATACTAAACAACTAAATTCTCTTGGATTAAGTTATGATTGGTCAAGAGTAGTAAATACTGCGGACCCGGATTATTATAAGTGGGATCAATGGATTTTTTTAAAATTATTTGAAAAAGGATTAGCTTATCAAAAAGAAAGTGCGGTTAATTGGTGTCCGGAATGTAATACTGTTCTTGCAAATGAACAAGTACAAAACGGTTTTTGTTGGAGACATGAGGAAACAAAAGTTCAAATAAAACATTTAAAACAATGGTTTTTCAAAACAACTTTTTATGCTGATGAATTATATGAATCGATCGATGAATTGAATTGGCCGAATAAAACAAAGGCAATGCAAAAAAATTGGATTGGGAAGAGTCATGGTATACAAATTAATTTTGAAATCAATGGTGAAAATTGGCCGATTTTTACTACTCGTGCTGACACTATTTTTGGAGTAACATTTGTAGTAATTAGTGCACAACATAAAAGACTTTTTGAATTAGTTACTAGTGAACAAAAAAAGAGTGTTGAAGAATTTTTACAAAAAGTAAATTCTGTTTCTGAAAAAGAATTTGAATCAATGGAAAAAGAAGGAGTGTTTACGGGGGCTTATGCTATTAACCCAGTTAATAATGAAAAAATTCCAGTTTATGCTGGAAATTTTGTTTTAGCAGATTATGGTTGTGGAATGGTAATGGCTGTTCCTGCTCACGATCAAAGAGATTTTGAATTTGCGAAAAAATATAGTATAGAAATTAAACAAGTAATAAAAGGAGAAGTTACTAATGAAAGAGCGTTTACAGAAAAAGGTGAATTAATTAATTCTAATCAATTTAACGGTTTAATTGCGGATGAAGCAATAAAATCTATTTTGGAATATTTAAAAAAAGAAGGCAAAGGTGAGCAGGTAATAAATTTTAAATTAAGGGATTGGAGTATTAGTAGACAAAGATATTGGGGAACACCTATACCAATAATTTATTGTGAAAAATGTGGTGTAGTGCCTGTGCCTGAAAAAGATTTGCCTATTATTTTACCTAAAGATGTAACTTTTGGCGAGGGTAATCCGTTGAAAACAAATGAAGATTGGATTAATGTTAATTGTCCAAAATGTAATGGAAAAGCAAAAAGAGAAACAGACACAATGGACACTTTTGTAAATTCTAGTTGGTATTATTTACGTTATACGGATCCTAAAAATAGTGAAAAAATTTTTGATGAAAAAAAAGCTGATTATTGGTGTCCAATAGACCAGTATATTGGTGGGTATGAACACGCGTGCATGCACTTAATTTACATTAGATTTTATACAAAATTTTTAGCTGATTTAGGGTTAATTAATTTTAGAGAACCTGCAAAAAAATTATTTCACCAAGGAATGCTTAATGGTGAGGGTGGAATAAAAATGTCTAAGAGTAAAAATAATGTCATATTGCCTGAAACAGTTTCAGAAAAATATGGTATTGACACTGCAAGATTATTTTTACAATCAATTGCTGCTCCTGATAAACCAAGAGATTGGAGCGAAAAAGGAATTCAAGGCTCACTAAAATTTGTTAATAGAATATTTGATTACTTTGGAAAAGATTTTATTGGAGTAGATTCAAAACAAACTCTTTCAAAATTAAATAAAACAATAAAAGAAGTTACAAATGAAATAGAAGATTTTGAATATAATATTGCTATAATAAAATTAAGACAATTATTTGAACACATTGAAAAAAACAAGGTTTCAAAAGATACTGCTGAAAAGTTTTTGAAAATAATGAATTTATTTTGCCCGCATATTACTGAAGAATTGTGGGAAAAAATTGGTAACAAAAAATTTATTAGTAATTCTAGTTGGCCAACATTTGATGAATCTTTAATAGATGAACAATTGGATAAAATTGAATCAATAATTGATTTAGTTAGACAAGATATTTTGAAAATAAAAGAATTAGCTGGATTAGAAAAAATTTCTAGCGTTAAAATAATTGTTGCACCAAAATGGAAGTGGGATGCATTAAATATTGTTAAAGATGTGTGTAAAGAAAAACCTGATTTTTCTTTAGCAATGAAAACATTAATGGGAAAAGAAGAGTTCAAAAAATATGGTGGGGAAATACAAGGTTTTTTGAAAGTAGTAATAAACAAGTATTCTGATTTATTATTGGTTAAAGAATTAGATGAATTGGATTTAATGTTACAAGTAAAATCACAATTAGAAGAAGAATTTGGTTTAATTGAAATAGAAACTGCGAAAGAAAGTGTGGAATTAAAAGCAAAGAATGCTTTTCCAACAAAACCTGCTTTAATAGTAAAATAAATTAAATTTTTTTAAAAATATTTTTTTTAATTATTATTAAATTAGTTCTTCGCAAATTTCTTTATTAAATTCTTCAAAATCTTTTAATCTGACAAGCCAACCTTCTACGAGAATAATTTTTAACTCGTTTAAATCTTTTAATGCTTTGTCTAATAATATTTGATTATAGTTTGAAAAACAAAGTAATTCATCTTTAGTATAATATTTTTTTTCAGTTATTAAAACAAATAATATTTTTTGATGAATATTAGAATAATTTTTATGTTCAGCAGCTTTTCTTAAATAAGCATTTTGTATTACTGTAATCATTGTGATTCACCAACAATTATTTTTTTAAAAAATATTTCTTTTTTCATAAAAACTATTCTTTCAATGAAAGTAATATGCTCTTGGTTAAAGAATATTCAACTTTTTAGTTGATAAAATTAGATGTTATTCAAAGTAGTTTTGCCATTAGTAATTCATCAAATAGTTTTTTGTCACGTTGTAAAGAATTCTTTTTTAGGCCTTCGCTAAAAAAACCTATTTTTTCATAAAATTTTATTGCTCTTTTATTATCATTAAAAACACTTAATTCTAATCTTTTTAACTTTAATTTTTTTGCTCTAGAAAAAATTTTTTTCATTAACTTTTGTGCAAGTCCGGTTCCATAAAATTCTTGTGAAATAAAAATCGCACAATCTGCAGAATGATTTCTTCGACCTTCAAAAGGGCGTATGCTAGCAAATCCAATTAATATTTCTTGTTCTAGTGCTAGAAAAGAATTTAGTTTTTCGTTTGAAAATTTCTTGTTAATGTTTTTAATAGTGGTCTTATTTTTTGTGCTTAATGTGTTTTTGGTTACTTCTGGACTAAGCCATAGGTCT
>JAQVNZ010000013.1 GCA_028702895.1 Candidatus Iainarchaeum sp.
AAGAAAAGATTAAGGAAGGTGCGTTATTTATGTCTTCAAAACCACTTAGTTTAGAAGAACTTAAACAAATTGCTTTAATTGATACGAGAATTGAAACTAAAACACTTTTAGAAGAATTAATTCAGTTTTATGATAGTAGAAAATCGTCTCTTGAAATAATTGAACTTCCAATTGGTTATCAAATGCGTGTTAAAGAACAATATGAAGAATTTGTTTCACATTTGGCTACTGATTCCATGTTTTCTAAAGGAGTTATGAAAACACTTGCTTTAATTGCATATAAACAACCAATTGAACAAGCATTAGTTGTTAAATATCGTAATAACAAAGCTTATGATCATCTTAAAATATTGTTTGATAATGGTTTTATTAAAAAAGAACCAAAAGGAAGAACGTATTTATTATCAACTACAATAAAATTTGTAGAATATTTTGGAAAAGATTTTAGTAAAAAATTAAAGTGATATTTTTATAATTGTATTAATAGGAGTTGAGTATATGGGTGCTGATATTAAATCTAACGAAAAAATTAAGATTCTTGAAAAAAAATCCGAACGTGAGTTAAAAGTGCTTCGTTCTCTTGAATTAAAAAATAAAAAAGTTTTAGATGAAATGAAATTACTTCGAAAACAAGTGAAGGATGTTTCTGTAAAACAAAGTAATTTGTTTGTAAGCGAATTTAAAAAACAAGTTTTAACGTTATCAATTGCGGCAATGAGTTTTATTGCGGCTTTATCTTGGAGAGATGTAATTAATGCTTGGCTTGCTCCTATTTTAAAAAATAGAAACGGTCTTGTTGAATATCTTGTTGTGGCAATGATAGTAACAATTCTTGCGGTAGTTATTCCTGTTTTGCTTAATCGTTTTTTAGGTGAAAAAGAAAAAACTGATAAACCATAGTTTTTGTAATCTAATTAAAAATATAGGGGTCGTTTTTTTGGATTTTAAATTAAGTTCTAATGATTTTATTAAAATTTGTCCTAATTGTAAGGGTAGTAATATAAAAAAAAGATTACCTCAAATAAATTCTTCTTGGTTTTGTCTTAATTGTGGTAATATGGATTTTGTGCCAATAGAAGCTATGCGAAAAAAATTAAAATAATTAAATTAAATAAAAATAATTAAATTAAATAAAAATAATTAAATTAAATAAAAATAATAGTTTTTAATTTATTTTTTTTTAAAATAACTTTTTTTGAATAGTATTAATTTCATCCATTGCTTTTGTACAAGTGCTCCAAAATATTCTTGAAAAAGGGGGTAATTTTTTATTTTTTTGAACATATTCTTTTAAGAATTTTTTTGTTTTTGGGTCACTAGGATAGCCTGAACCAAAGTCTCCAAATTTTTTTCCTAAATCGACAATTTTTCTATCTCTAGTTACTTTTGCTAGAATGCTTGCTGCTCCAACAATAATATATTTAGAATCAGCTTTATTTTCAGCAATTATTTTTATTATTTGTTTTTCTTCTGTTAAATGTGTTCGAATTCTTTTTTCAAATTTCCCTTTAGTCGCGTCCGGACTATCCACATATAAAATATCAATTTTTGTTTTTGAATTATTTACTAATTCAGCAATTTTTATTGCTTCAATTTCATTTAAATTATTTTTTACCATTAAATCGTTTAATTCAATTGAACTAATTGTAATAATATTATATTCTAATAATATTGGTTTTATTTCATCAAATAAAGTATTTCTTTTATTAGGTAAAATATCTTTAGAATCTTTGACACCCATTTTTTTTAATTGTTCTTCAGAATTTTTTTGGATTATTGCTATTGCAATACTCATTGGCCCAAAACAAGGACCACGTCCAGCTTCATCAATTCCTGCGATTATCATATTATTTCACTAATAGTTTTATATAAAATTTAATTATTAAATTAATTTTTAGGAGTATGCTAATCAAGTATACTTTTTATTTAATAATTGAAAGCATTTCTTTTATTTTTGGTTTTTCTTTAGAGCAAGTTTCACAAGCTTCTAGTGCATCTAAACAAAGTGTTTTTGCTTTTTTTAAAGAGTTTATTTGGTCGCTTGTTATTGTATCATCTTTTCTTTTTTTATCATATGTTTCGTTTAATATTGTAAATGCTTGTCTAATATTTTGTTTTGCGATTTCTTTTTCTTCAAGTTCATGTTTTTTTTGTTTATAACATCTTAAACAAGCTCGCTTTGCAGTATCAATTTTGTCAGTTAATTCATTTTTCATACTGATTTAATTTAGAAAAAGTAATAAAAAGCCATTCATTGAACTTGCGAGATAGTTATTAAAAAAAGATTTATTTTTTTGACGTGAAATTTTTTTTAATTAATTATTTTATTAATGCCTTGCAATGCAAGGCATTTTCTAGTTAAATTTTTTTAAAAGTTTATGCTGCAACGTCAATATGTAATTTCGCTTTTAATTCGCGGTATCTATTTCTTATAGTTACTTCAGTTACACCTGCTACATTAGCAACTTCTTTTTGTGTTCGTCTCTCGCCTTTTAACAATCCTGCAATATATACTGCTGCGGCTGCAACTCCTGTTGGGCCTCTTCCAGATATTAATCCTTTTTTTATTGCTTCTTCAAGTATTTTTCGGCCTTCTTCTTGTACTTCTCCGCTCAAATTTAACTCTGAAGCAAATCTTGGAATATAGTGGATTGGATTTGTTAATGGTACTTCTAAATTTAATTCTCTTACTAAGAAACGATATGTTCTACCAATTTCTTTTTTTGTTAATCCTGATGCTTCTGCCATTTCGTTTAATGTTCTTGGAACATGGTATGTTCTACAAACAGTGTATAATACACTTGCTACAACGGCTTCTATTAGTCTTCCTCTAATTAATCCTTTTTTAACAGTTCTTCTGTATAGTAGTGCTGCTGCTTCTACTAGTGTGTCTGGTATATTTAAGTAAGATGCTACTCTTCGCATTTCGGTTAATGCTATTGATAGATTTCGTTGCATTGAACTAGAAACTGATGCTCGTTTATGCCATTTAATTAAACGATACATTTGTGCTCGTCCTTTGCTTGAAAGTTTATTTCCTCGTAAATCAGTGCCTCTTCGATCAATCATTGTTACTAGGCCTTTATTTAATTTTACATATTTCATTGGGCTTCCTGATCTTGCAGAATCTTCTCCGTCTCCTTGATCAAAGTTTCGCCATTCTTTACCTGTATCAAACATTTCATCTTCTGAAACAATTAGTCCACAATCTAAACAAACAGCTTCTCCTTTAGCAGGATCTACTCTTATTCTTTCACTGTTACATTCAGGACACTTTTTAGCCAATATATCACCTTCAAAAAAACTAATTATAAAGTTCGATAGAACCAGTATTATATATAACTACCTTGGGTGAAGTTTTATAAATCTTTCCCAAATATTTATTTCTTTTAGAATAGTGTTTTAAGTAATAAATTAGGTTATTTTTCGTTTTTATTCTATTTTTGCGTTTATTATCCCGTCTTGTCCGGGTCTATTTGTTATTATTGCTGTTTTTTCATCATTACCCATTTTTACTTTTATCTTTGCGCCTTTTGTAGCAATATTTGATCTTGCGAAAAGTCTATTTGCAGTATTTTCTGCAACTAATAAGATTTTTGCTTTAATAATTTTCTTTCCATCAGTAACATTTGCGAATTCTGTTGAAATAGCTCTAACTTTTGTTGTTTTTCCTCGACCTTTATTTGTTTCGCGTGAGTCTTTTACATCTTTTGTTGTTTTAGTATTCGCTGCTATTCCGCCTCTCCAAGCTTTTTTCTTTGTACATCTTTTAAGAGTGTGTCTTTTTCCACCACTAATTGTTTTTTCTGATTTAGTTTGCCATTCAACCATTTTTTACACCTTTAATGTTCTTTTTAAATTTAAGTTAAGTATTTTTTGTATGGGCAGGTTTAAAAAGCTTATTTCTAATTTTTCTAGAATATCAAAATTTATTTTAATAAGTAAATTAATTTTTTATTGAATTATTTGATTTTATAAATTAATTTTTTATTAGGTTTTTTTATTGAATTTATTTATTATGTGTTTTTTATTAAACTTATTTATTTGGTTCATATTTTTCTTCTAAAATTTTTTTTATTTTTTTTGCTTTTTTTAAACCCATATTTTCTATTTCAATTAATTCTTTTTCGCTGGCATTTATTATTCCTTTAATATTTTCAAATTTTTCTAATAATTTTTTTGCCATTAATGGTCCAACTAAAGGAAATCCTTCTACGATATATTGTTGTTGTTCGTGAGTGGTTAATCCTTTTCGACCCATTCTTATTCTAATATCCTTTTCCTTTGCTATTTGTTCTCTTTTTGCAATAACATACAAATATTCTGCGGTTTCACTAGAGTCTTTTGTATTTAATATTGGAACATTATAATCTAATGCAATTGAAGTTATTGCTCCAATTATTGCGTTTCTGTGCATGTTTCTAATTTTATATAGATCATTCATATTTCCTTCTATAATTACTAATGGTTTTGGATAATTTTCGCGTAAATCAATTAATTGATTAAATAATCTGCCATCAATCATTGAATTTAAAAAATCTTCAACTGTTTTTCTTTCAACACAAACATCTTGACTTAACACGTAATCTCCAATGTTTAAGGGTTTCATTATTATTTTACATTTTTTTTCAAACAATTCTTTTGCAACACTGGATGCTTGTTCTCGCGAATCTACAAAAATAATTATCTCTTCACTTTTTTGTGAAAAATTTGCAAGGGTGCTTTGTTCGGGTAAAATATTATTATTTTTCATTTTTGTTAAAACAGTTTTCATATTTTTTTCCTTCGCTTTTGACGCCCAATAATATGCTTCATCTCTAGTGTTTTTTGTCATTAAAATAATATTTTTTCCTTTTCCAAATCTTCCGGTTCTGCCTCTTCTTTGTATTGTTCGTATTTCACTTGGTACAGGTTCAAAAAAAATTACCATTTCAACTGCGGGTATATCTAATCCTTCTTCTGCTACTGATGTTGTAACAAGAACATTAAATTTTCCTTCTTTTAAATCAGTAAGTACTTGTTGTTGTATTTTTTGACTCATACCTTTTTCATTTCTTTTTGTTGCTTGGCCAATGAATTTAGAAACATTTATTTCTTTTTCTTCTTCTAAAAAAGAAACTATTGAGGTTATAGAATCACGGTATTGATTAAAAACAATTATTTTGCTTTGTGGATTTTGTATTAATTGTTCTAAAACAATTTTTTTTAATTCTTTGTATTTGGGGTGTTGTATTTTATTTTCGAATAATTCTTTTGTAAGGTTAATTGCTTTTTTTATACTCTCATGAGACATTATTTGTTTTGCAGCTTTGCTTTTTCCTTTTTCAGATTCTTCTTCTAATTTTTCAAAATATTTTTTTAATGCAGTTATTCCTTGTGTTTCAATTAATTCTTCTGCATGAGATATTTTTAACAGTGCTGCACATCTTGACATTGCAGTATACATTATTGGATTTTGATTATCTTTTATCATTGCAATTATTTTTCTTTGCATTTCTAATATTCTTGTTCGATTATAATATTTTTTATTAAATGTTATTGCGACATTTATTTCTTTTAAAAATATTAATTGTTCTTTAGAAAATTTTTCTAAATAATTTTTTATTTCCAAAAATTTTTCAGGTAAATCTACTTTAACCCAATCTACAGTAATTTCATTTACATATTGTTTTACATCTTTATCTTCACTATTTTTAATTTCAATATTTGTTATACTTAAATTTCTACAAACATCTTGTATTTTTTCTTCTTGATTTCCTGGTGACGCAGTTAATGCTACTATTAATGCGTTTTGATTTTGTTTTTGTATTTGTAAATTTATGAAAACGTAAGCATAATCTCCTATTGCTCTATGTGCTTCGTCAAAAATAATTAAATTAAAATCTTTGAATGTTATTAAACCATTTAATATATCGTTTTCTATTGTTTGAGGAGTGGCTGTAATAACTTTTTTTGTAAAATAATATTCTTTTCTTTGTAGGGGTTTAGTTGTTCCAGTTATTGCAACAATATCTTCTTCATTTATGTTTAAAAATTTTTTAAAACTTTTTTCGTGTTGTAAAACTAGCGGTTTTGTTGGTGCTAAAAATAATATTTTGGAATTATTGTTTTCTTGTAATTTGTGTGCAGTTAATAGTACTGCAATTATTGTTTTTCCAATTGCAGTTGGTGCAACAACAAGAGTATTTCCTTTTTGGACAATTTTTGCAGTTAAAGTTTCTTGATATTCTCTAGACTCAATGCTATTTTCTTTTATTAAAGGGTGTTTTATATATTGCATATATTATATTATTTCAAAAATGCTTTTTAAATATCGTTTATGTTTAATGCCGTTGATTTAAATAAATATTATTATAATTTATTTTTTTAATTAAAAAGGTTTAAAAATAATGGATTACTACATTATAGTATGTTAAAGAATAGAAAATTAAAAAAAGTTACTCCTAAAGTTAAACTAACTGCAATTGATCCAAATACTCGATTAAGCAGTCATAATAGATTTCAAAGAGTTTTTAGAGTTTTAGGAAAAACAGCTGGGTTAGGTTTGTTAGCTGGTACTGTGGGATTAGGTGTTAGAGAAGGAATAAATTCTAGAAAAGCTAATACTGCAAGAGAAGTATCTATTCATAGTTTAGTTAAATCTGATTCTGGTGTGAGAGCTGCAAAAATTTATACTAGAAATTTAAATAGAAAACATCCAAAATATGTTGAAAATATTAAATCAAGAGTTTCTGTTTTGGGGATTTTAGAAAAAAAGCTTTCTGAATCAAAAAAAAGCAGTGATTTGTCAGTTTCAAGAGCAATGCATACTTTAGAAAAAAGTACTTTACAAGGTGCAGATTTTCGTTTTAGTTCAGGTCAAATTAATTATACTAAAAATGAAAAATTAAGAGAATTTTATAAAGAATTTAATTCACTTTCTTTAGGCACAAGAAAAGAACTTTTTGATTTATCTCGAACAAAAGGAACTATTGGTGGTATTCAAAAAGAAGCGATACGCGATGGTTTTAATCGACGTGGAAATTAATGAGTTGTTTTTATGAGTGAATTAGCTATTGCAACAATGGAGAGACTTATTAGAAAAGGGTCTGGTTTAAGAGTTAGTGAAGATGCTGCAAAAGAAATTGGTCAGTATTTAGAAGGAGAAGGAATTAGAATTTCGCAACAAGCAGCATTATTTGCAAAACACGCTGGGCGAAAAACCATTACTCAAGAGGATATTAGATTAGTTCTTAAAAATAAATAAATTATTTTAAAATATTGAGTGGTGTTGAAATTGGTTGAAATAAATTATTTTGAAGAATCATATTTGGAATTAAAATTTAGTTGGAAAAAATTTATACAATCTTTTTTCCCAGCTATTATAATTGCATTAATTATTTTTGTTTTAATTTGGGCAGGTAATTATTTTGATCCTTTGGGAGAAAATATTTTTTTAACTAGTTTTAGTAGTTTTTTATCAAATAATTGGTTAGTAATAATTTTATTTATTCTTGTTTTAAGTGTTTGGGAATATATTTTCAAAGTTTTTAGAAAAACAAAATTGCGTTATATTGCGCCTTTTTTTGATTCTGTTGGAATGTTTTTTGGTTTTTGGATTATTGCTTTAATTTTTTATGGATTAAAATTATTTATTGAAGCAACCGAATTGCATATTTTCTTTTCTTTTTTACACGATTTTTTTTATGACCAAACAATTTTATTATTTTGTTTAATTATTATAATAAATTATTCTAACTTTTTTTTAAAAGATCGAAAATAATTTTTTTATTCAAAATATTAAAATTTTGTGTGAATTATTTTTAATTTTTTGTTTGTTTTGTTTTTGTGGACCCATCTTTTTGATCAATAATTTCAATTCCTTGTTTAAGTAATTCGTTTCTTAAAGTGTCAGCAGTTTTCCAATCCTTGTTTTTTCTAGCAAGTTCTCGTTGTTTTAATAATTCTTCTTGTTCATCGTTAAGTTCAAAAAAAGCTTCTGTAAAATCTATTATTCCTAATACTGAATCAATATGTTTTAAAAAATTTATTGCTTGATTAGCACCAATTTTGCCTAAATCATCATCGTCAATAAGTTTATTTATTTTTCTAACAAATTCAAATAAATGTTTAGTTGCTTGTGGAACATTCAAATCATTATTCATCGCGCTAGAAAAATTATTTGTTGTTTGAATAACAAATTCATTTATTGAATCATTTTCTTTTAGTTTTTCTATTTCTCTTAATCTCTCTAAAAATCTTTGTAATCCAATTAATGTTTTTTGAGCATCTTCTATTCCGTCAAGTGTAAAATTTAATGGTTGGCGATATTGAGAATTTATTAAAACATATCTTATTGCAAGAGGATTCATTTTTTTTTCTATTAAATCTCTTAATGTATAAAAATTTCCTAAACTTTTTGACATTTTTTTACCATTTACCATTAAGTGTTCACAATGCATCCAATAATTAACAAATTTTTTTTTATTAGCTCCCTCGCTTTGTGCAATTTCATTTTCATGATGGGGAAATTTATTATCAACTCCGCCTGTATGTAAATCAAAAGTTTCACCTAAATATTTTGAGCTCATTGCTGAACATTCTAAATGCCATCCTGGTCTGCCTTTTCCAAATTTTGTTTCCCAAAATATGGTGCCATCATCTTCATCCCATGCCTTCCATAAAGCAAAATCTCCAATACCATCTTTTTCATATTCATCTTGTTTTATTCTAGCACCTGATTTTAATTTTTTAATATTAATGTTTGATAATTTTCCATAAGTTGGAAAATTTTTTATAGAAAAATAAATACAATTATCTTCGCTTTTATATGCCATATTATTTTTTAATAATTTATCTATTATTTGAATCATTTCGGGAATGTGTTGTGTTGCTTCTGGATAAAAATCTGCGGGTAAAATGTTTAATGTTTTTATATCTTCAAAAAACGCATCCTTATATTTTTGAGTAAATTCACTTAATGTAGTTTTTTCTCTAATTGAACCTTTAATTGTCTTATCATCAATATCGGTTAAATTCATTACATGATTAACTTTAAATCCAAGGAATATGAGATATCGTTTTAGAATATCTTCCCAACAGTAAGCTCTAAAATTTCCTATGTGTGCAAAATTATATACTGTGGGTCCACAAGTGTATAATCCAACTTGACCGTTTTTTATGGGTTTAAATTTTTCCAATTTATTTCCAAGCGAATTATGTATTTTAAAATGCATAATAAAATTTTGAAGGGTTTATTTTTTATTGATTTGCTTTGAGTTTAAACTGCTAGTTTAATGTAAATTAAATTATAATATTAACAAAGTAGTGATTCCAAAAGCAATTGAATTTATTAATGTGTATAAGATTACTGCTAAAATCCATAATAAAAACACTTTTGTATTATTAGTATCAATAATTATTTTCATTAAAATAAAAGAATCTATTATTAATAAAATTGATAATATAAAAATCATTATTCCAGCAATAACCGTAAAAATATTTCCTAATAAACTAAATAATGTAAAAACTCCTATTAAAAATAAAAATAACCATAGTTTAGAAGTTGCAGTTAATATTCCAATAAAATTACTTTGAACTTTGGTTTTTTTTGGAATAAACATAAAACTAAATGTCCAAAAAACAATGCTTAATACTAACCAGTTTATTATAAAACTTAGCAAAAGTATTCCAGTTATAAAAAAATTATTTGATCCTAAAAAGATTAAAATTGAAAGAGGAATTGCTGATATAATAACAATAATTAAAGAAAGTATTAAAGAAGGATTTTCTAAACTATCTTTTAAAGTATTAGTTGGTTTTAAAAAAATGTTTATTGCCATGTTAAATATAACTCCTTTTTTATATTAAAACTTACCTTTTTTTGTTATTTTTTAATTCTTTAACCATTAACACATTATCAACAAATTTTCCGTTTGTTTTTGTCCCATTTTTTAATAAACCATATTTTTCAAAGCCTATTTTTTTATATAAACTAATTGCTGTTTTATTTTTTGAATCCACGGTTAATGTTATAATTTTAATATTTTTGGGGAGCTTTGATATTGAAAAAGTTATTAATTTCGTTGCAAGACCTTTTCTTCTATGTAATTCTTTTACTATTAAAGAATTCATTTCGGCAATATGGGAATGATTACTTTTTTTTAAAGTTATTTTTAAATGTGCAATTAATTCACCATTTGTTTTTCCAATAAATCTAAGATCTTTTTTTGCAATAGTTTTACGCAATTTTTTTATTGCATTTTCTCTAGTCCAATTCGGGAAAATTTTTTGTAATTCGGCAATATTTTTTAAAGAATTCTCGGTTATTTCTTCAAATTCAACAATATTTTCAAAAGTTTTTTCTTTAGCTAATTTAGCAACATCATCTGGTTTAATAGTATTCATTTAGAATCTCCTTTCTTGTTTATTAAATCTTTTACTCTATGACTACTATGTGTTCTACTAATATCTACAATAAAATTTTTGTGAATAATATCTCGGCCTATTAGAATAGGGTAAGGTAAATCACTTCTATCTACAACATTAACTCCTGTTTTAATTGTAATTCCTTTAATTTTAAGTTTTGCTTCTGCTACGGGTCTTCGCATATATCCTGTTACTGAACTAGCATTTTTTATTTTCATACTCGCGATTATTGGGCCAATCCCAGTTTTTGCAGCTAATTGAATATCCACACTCGTTTTTGTAGCACCGGTATCTAATAATGCTTTTCTTTTAACACGACCTTTTTTACCAATTAATTCAACGATTTCTACTAGTCCAACAATCTTTTTTTTACTAGTCTTTTGTTTATGTTTTTTGATTTTAATTGTGCTAGTTTTCATTTCTTTTTTATTATTTTTTTTTTCATTTTTATTTACAAGATTCATAATATTCTAATTAATAAGGGAAATGCGGTTATTAAAGTTTTTGTTTTATTATATTTGCATATTTGGTGAGTTTGATGCGTGTTTTAATTTTAGCAGAAAAGGATAGTGTTGCAAAACCCTTTGTTTTAGCAATGAAAGAAAAAGGGATTAGAGCAAATTATTTGCAATTATTAAAAATAAATCTTGTTAGCAAACACAAAAATATTCAAATCAAAGCAGTTGAAGAAAATATTCCAAATTATGATGCTGTTTTTTTACAAGCGCGAACAAATTTAGCTCCTTTTATCGAACCTTTAATTGATATTCTCGAGGAACAAAAAATTTATTGTAATGCTAAAAAAGGGTCATATTATATTGCTGCTAATGAACCTTATCGGTTTGTTAATCTTTCAGTAAATGGAATTAAGACCCCAAAAACTCTTTTGACTGGTTCAATAAAAAATATTGAAAGAGTTTCTAAAAAAATTTCTTACCCGTTAATCGTAAAATCATTTATTGAGAAAAATGTACAACAATCAATTATTGTGAATAATGATATTGAACTTAATAATTTTGTTAAAAGTATTAAAACAAAAATTGATGGTTTTTTATTACGCGAATTTATTGGGGATTGTGTTATTTCTTGTGTTGTTATTGGTGAAAAAGTATTTGCTATTGATAGGCGTCAAGGAACAAAATGTGTTTTGGAATTAGAAAAAGGTAGGTCTTATACTCCAACTGAAAATGAAAAAAAATTAGCTATTTTGGCAGCTAATGCTTGTGGTTTAGATATTGCTAGAGTGGATTTAATTAAAGGAAGAGTTATTTCTGTTGAACCTGAAATAAATCTTGGAGTTTTTAATAAGGTTTGTTCTGAGAATTTAGAAAAACATGTTGCTAATTTTTTTGTAGATAAAGTAAATTCAATTGGTGTTAAGAAAAATGTTGGCGATGATTTTGTGGATATTGCTAATAAATTATCAAAATCTATTTTTTCGAGGTTTTTAAAATGAAATCTAATATTGAAAAAAATTTAAACACAATAAATTCTGGTGAATTTTTTTTGGAGCAATTTGATCAAGAAGAAAATATTAGTTTTTTGATAATTGGTTCAAAGCGTTTTAAGAAATCAACTGTTAATAGTATGATTGAAGAAGCTAAGAAAAATTTTTCAAAAGTGTTATTTGTTACAATTGATAAAATTCAAATTCAAACATCTGACTTGGGCGTTGGATTATTTTATAAGGGTAAAAATCTTTTAGAATATGATGCAATTTATCCTAGATTTTCTTCAAGTGATTTTTTATTAGGAGAAGCAGTTTTAAAAGCAATTGAACAAAGTACTGCGTATTGCCCGGTTAATTTAAGCGCATTTCAAATAACAAATCATAAATTTTACACTGCTCAAAAATTGAGCCGTGTTGGAGTTCCAGGAGTATTGTCAACATTATTTATTTCTCCAAAATATTCTAAATTAGCAGTAAAAGAAACTGGTTTTCCATTTGTAATGAAATTAATTTCAGGATTTGCTGGAAAAGGAGTTGTACTTGTTCGCGATCCAAATCAAATGAATTCTATTCTTGATGCAGTACATTTGTTTGAAGAATTTATTTGCACACAACAATTTGTTAAAAGTAAAAAACCAGGCACTGATGTTAGATGTTATGTTATTGGAGATTTCATTTTATCTGTTAAAAGAACTTCTGTTAAAGGAGATTGGAGATCAAATTTATCTAGGGGCGGAAGCGCTAAATTAATTAATCCTACACCCGCATTATTAGACGCTGCGAAAAAATCTGCAAAAGTATTAGGTGTGGATTTGTGTGCAGTTGACTTGATGGATAAAAATGGTAAATGGGTGGTTATTGAAGTAAATTTTATGCCGGGGCCATTTATGAAATATTTGGGTAATATGGTTATACAAGAATGGATAAAATATATAAAAAGAAAAGTATTAATAAAAAAGAGAAAAGAAAAAGAACTTTTTGAAGAAAAAGAAATTAATGATAAATCAAGTGATTTAAATTTAATTGAAAATAAATAAAAATTAATGTTTAAAAAATTCATTATTTTTTTTATTTATAATTTTGTTTTTTGGTTAGTATTTTAATAGTTATTTAACTTTTAATTATTATGAATTTTGTAGATTATCGTGGTTTAGACCAAAAAATTGGCGAAATTTCCATTTCTACTCAATTAAATATTCTGTTTTATATTAATCCACAAAATTTATTAGAAGAAAAAAAACGTTTTTTTGAGGAAATTCAAAAAGGAAATGAGTATAATCCATTTTTTACGTATCCTTCAAAAAATCCTTTATTTAGTTATTTTTCAATGAAACCTATTTTTGAAACGTATAAACAAGAATTAAAAGAATTATTGCAAAGTGTTGGAAATGATAATTTAGGTTTATTATGTGAAAATAAAATATTAGATATTTTAGAAAGTATTGAACTCGTTAAAAGTATTGGCACATCAAATTTTGACGAGAATTCAAAACAATTTTATGGATCAGTAGATAATAAATTATTAAAATTGGCTAAAGAACAAGTAGAAAAAGAAATTTTGCCATTAAAATCTGAAAAAGTTTCGTTTGATACTGCTATTACTATGATTAAAAACTTTCTAAAAAATAAAAAATTAAATTATAAAATGGAATTTCGCGAATCTGCGGGTTCAATGTTTGCGGTAAATTCAAGAGAAGGTATTTTGTACATAAATAAAGATTTGGTTTTTAATAAAGATTTAGTAAAAAGATTTATTGCGCATGAAATAGAAACGCATATTTATCGTTATGAAAATGGTTTTTCACAACCATATTCTATGTTTTCACAAGGCACTTCTAAAAACATGTTGGAAACAGAAGAAGGTTTAGCTGTAAATGTTGAATTATTAAAAGGCTTAGAAGTGGATAATTCTCTTAAACAATATGCGGGTAGAGTTTTAGCAATACATTATGCTTCAAAAGAAAGTTTTTTTCAAACATTTTTAAAATTAAAAGAATTTTTTTCAGAAGAAGATGCATTTACTCTTACTTTGCGTGCAAAAAGAGGTACATTTAAAACTTCAGAACCTGGAGCGTTTACAAAGGATATGTTATATTATCGTGGAATGTTTTTGGTACAAGATTTTTTGAAAAATCATCCAATTGAAGACTTATATTATGGAAAATATTCTGTTTCAGATATTCATTTGGTTAAAGGAGTAGATGGTTTAAAGAAACCAAAATTTCTTCCAGATTTGCCAAAAATATAATTTATTATTGTGGATAAAAATGTTAAAAAAATTGTAAATAAAAGTTTTAAAAAAATTAAGATTATGGATTTGAATAATGTTAAAAAAAAACAGATTGTTAAAGAATTAGATCTGAAGGAAAAGTTAATTAAACCTAAAAAAATGCAAAAAATTTCAAATAATATTATAAATTTACATAAAGAAAAAATTCTTTGTGTTTTATTAGATGACAATCCAAAATATTTTAAATGGTTTGCTAAAAAACCTTTTCTTGATTTCGAATTAAATATTTCATATTCGATGTTTTCTAAGATTGGTAAAAAATATTTTATAAAAATAATTTTTTCTAAATATTCTGATTATAAAAAAGATTTTGTGAAAAAATATTGGTTTTTTGATAAAATTTGGAAAAAAAGTAATATTAAAATAAAACCTGATTTATTTTTTGACAAAATTCCTTTAACGAAAAAAGGATTATTGATTAAAAAAGAATTATCTAAAAAAAATATTATTTTTAATTCTTGCGAATTAGATTTATTTTGTAAAGATAAATTTTTACAATCTATTGAATTTAGTGACTATTCTCCAAAGACTTTTTTAATAAAAAATAATGCTAGTTTTTTAAAATCAATTAAAAAAATTTCAAGTAAATATGCAGTTTTAAAACCAAGATTTGGTTTAGGTAGTGAAGGTGTGGAAATAATTGATTTAAATAAAAATTTTAAAAAAAATATTAAAAAATCTTTTAAAGAAGACTTTGTTTTACAAGAATTTATTGACACTTCAAAGGGTATTCCTAAAACAAAAATAAAATCAACGCATGATTTAAGATGCGTTATAATTAATGGTGCAATAGAATTTTGTTTTGTTAGAATGCCAAAAAAAGGTTTTATAGCAAGTATTCATCGAGGAGCAAATGTAATTAGTATTGATCCTCCCAAACAAGTCTTTCCATTGATAAAAAAAATTGATTTTTTTATGAAAAAATTCGGTAATCGATTTTATTCTATTGATTTATTTTTTTCCAAAAATAAATTTTATTTAATTGAATTAAATTCTAAACCGGGTTTTGGGGTAGGTGTAGAATTTGGATTTGTTAAAAAAGAAGAAAAATTAATGATAAAAATATTTGAAAACATAATATTAAAACATCCTGTGATTAAAAATTAATTTGGTATATATTAAAATTAAAGTTTATTATTAATATTTAATTTTTTTAATTATTGGTTATTGTTAAAGATTGTTTTTATTTTAAATGAGGGAGTGTTATTTTGATTAAAATTGATGATTCAAAAAAATTAGTTGGATTTAATATTTTTCCAAGTAAAATTGTGAAACAAATTGAAAAAATTTATTCTATAAAAAAAGAAAATAATATTTTGATTTATTGTGATCTTGGCGAAAATACAAACTTTTGTTCGCCCAGTTTGGGAAAAACTTTTTTTGATTATTTTAGTTTCAAAGGAAATAATGTTTCTATTTTTGTTGGGAAATATTCAAAAAAAATGGGATTTGCGCCAAAAAAGTTTAATGATGCAGTATTTTCATTAAAAAAAAATGATGTATTAATTTTGCTTGGTTCTGGTTTGACATTATATTTTCATAAAAATGGTGAGCGAATTGACAAAAATATTTTGCTTGATAAGGGCATAAAAATGGTTTCAACAAATGGGTTAATTTCTTTAAATAAAAAATATGTTAATGATTTTTTCAAAGCATTTAATCATAATGAAAAAGAATTAATTAATTTAAATGAAAAATTAGTTGGATTATTCAAAAACACGATTAATGTTTTTATTGAATGTGAAAAAGGATCTAAATTTTATTTAAAATTAGGTAAAAGAAAAGTAATTTCGAATGATGGTTCATTAAAAGATTTTTCTACAAATTACCCAGTTGGGGAAGTATACACTGCGCCATTAGAAAATTCGGCAAATGGGATTGTGTTTGTTAAAAGCGCTAAAGTATTGGGTGAAACAAAGTTATTTAATAATTCTAAAAAAATGATTTTTAAAAATGGTTTATTAGTAGAAACTAATATTCCTAATTTAAAAAAAGGTTTAAAAAAATTAGAATTATTTAATAAAAAAAAGGGAATTATTAATTGGAAAACTGCGCCGTATACTATTGCTGAATTCGCAATTGGAACAAATAAAAAAGCTAAATTAATTGGATTAATGATTAATGATGAAAAAGTTTTTGGGACAATTCATTTTGCAATTGGAGCAAATACTCATTTTGGCGGAAAAACAAAATGTAATGGGCATATGGATTATGTTGTAAAAAAACCAACGGTTTATTTTGATGATAAATTAATAATAAAAAAAGGGAAATTTGTTTTTTGAATTATTATTATTTATTTTAAATAAATATTTCCAATATGTTTGCTGTAAGTAAATGAATCGTTTGTTCCTGCAGTTTTTTTAGCTTCTAACATTGCGACTATGTTTGCATCTATTTCATCAGCTTTTGCTATTATTAATGCTTCTGGAATCATGTGTGGTTTTGGGCAACCATATTCTACTTTTCCATGGTGAGAAATCATTATATGTAATAATTTTGTTTTTGTAATTTCAGAAATATCTAATTTATCAAGTACTCGTGTTAGTTCTTGTACTCCCATAATTATATGACTTAACAAATTTCCTTTGTCAGTTATTTTTATTTGAGTTGTTATTACAAATTCATCTGTTTTTCCAATGTCATGTAATATTGCTCCTGTTATTAATAGGTCTCTATCAACATCTTCGTGGTATTTTTGTAAATTTAAACAAATATTTAATACGGTTAATGTGTGTTCTAAAAGTCCACTAATCCATCCGTGGTGAATATACATTGCGCCGGGAGCAGTTTTAAATTTTTCAACAAATTTTTCATTAGAAAAAAAAACGTTTAATACTTGTTTTAATTCAGGATTTATAATTGAATCCATGTGTGCTTTTAATTCTGTAAACATTTCTTCTTTGTCTCTTTTGCTAACTTTAATAAAATCACTTGGGTTATATTCGCCTATTTTTAACACTTTTATTTTTCCTTCGTTTACACTAAAATCAATATTTCCATTATATTCTGTAACACTTCCTTCGGCAAAAATAACTGAATCTTCTTTAATTAAATCATATAATTTTTCAACATTTTGTAAATTGTTTGAGCCCCAATATTTTAACATTCCGTCTCCATTAGAGTCTTGTATTTTTATTTCAAAAAAATATTTTCCGTTTTTTGTTGAACGAATTTCTTTTGTAAACCTAACTACAAAAATATCGCTAAATGGTTCATTTGGATTATATTCACTAATAGATTTTTGTTTTTTATACATAAAATATTTTTTGTTAGATAATTCTTTAAAAGGTTGTTTTTTTTATAGAAAGAACGGGTGTAAATTTCTTATGAAAAAATCCGTGAAAATTCAGGTTTATAATGGGGGTTTTTTCAATAGAAAAGAAGTGCATGCGGAGCATTTTTAGTGCAGATTTTAATTTTAAGAAAAATTAAAAAGTGCATGCGGAGCATTTTTAGTGCAGGTTTTAATTTTAAGAAAAATTAAAAAGTTCATGCACGGGAACGGATTTGAACCGTTGAACGCACTAAGCGACGGGATATCTTACACTTTTAGTGCAGGTTTTTGCATCAACAAAAAAGTGTTTTGAGTCCCGCGGGTTTGACCGCTCCCCAACCCGTGCAAGAACGAAAAAAGGGTTTATTACTTTTTTAGTATTTAACTTTGTTTAACACTATTAAATATATAAAAAAGAGTTGAAGAATATTTAAATACTTTGTTAAAATTAGTTTTTTTATTAAATTTAGGTTGAATTTTAAAATTAGATTTATGGTTTATGACGCATTCGTAATTGTTTCATTTTTAAATTTCTTTTTTTAACATGTTCTAAAAATTGTTTTTTTCCAGCTAATAATACTCTTAGTTCACTTATTTTTGTTTGTTTTGCATGTTCAACTGAATGTGCAAGTTGATCTTGTATCTTAAGTATTTCACTTTGCGTCTTTTTTTCAGCATCAATTCCTCTTGGCATAAAAGAATATATAATTTTTCTAGTATTAATACTTTGTGTTTACTCGAATTCTAAGTAATCGTCTTTTTTTAATCCAGGATATTTCTTTGATTTTATTACGACTGTGCCTTCTTGTCCTGCAATCAAATGATCTATTTTTTCCATGCCTTGTCTTGTTTCTACTATAATTAGTTGTGTTTGATCCACAATTGTTTTCATTCCTTTTTTTAATATTCCTGTTTCAACAAAACCAGTTATCATTTGGATTAATCCAGTATTATATATACCAGTTACTTTGAATAAAGATATCGCTTGTTCTTCGTCTATTTCTAAATCAACTAATTTAGAATCTTTCATTTTATTAGTTAGTTTATTAAATGGTATTTTTTTATTTTTAATTTTTATATGTTCATTTTTTAAATTATTTATTTTGATTTGTTTTTCTTCTAAGTTTATTTTTTCTTTTCTATGATCGGGAATAATTGGTTCAAGTTTTTTTTTAATATTATTATTATTATTTCTTGAAAAGAGTTTGCGCAGAAAATTAAAAAACATATTAATTAACTGGAGGATACACTTAATAAAAATAACTTTATTCGAATAAAATCAATTTTCATTAAAAAAAATAAATT
>JAQVNZ010000048.1 GCA_028702895.1 Candidatus Iainarchaeum sp.
AAGCTGCAGTAAAAATACCTGTAACATTAAAAGCAGAGAATATAAAAATATTTAATTAATAAAAAATTTTTTATTATTAAAATTTAGCTCTTACGAAAAAATAATTGTGAGTTATTGTTACACAAAGTTTAAAGGAAAAAATAAATTAAAAAAATAGGGGTATTAAAATGGGTGAAATAAAAGTAATGGTTGATGCTGGTAAAGCAAATGCTGGTCCACCACTAGGTCCTTCTTTAGCGCCAACTGGTGTTAATATTGGTTTAGTTGTTGCAAAAATAAATGAAGCAACTACTAGTTTTAGTGGGATGAAAATTCCAGTAACAATAATAATTAATTCGGATAAAACTTTTGATATAAAAGTTGGTTTGCCTCCGGTTAGTGCGTTAATAAAAAAAGAAGCGCATGCTGCTAAAGGTGCTGGGAATCCAAAAACGGATGTTGTTGGAAACTTGACTATTGAACAAGTATTAAAATTAGCAAAACAAAAATATGATTCGCTTAATTCAACAAACATGCGAAATGCTGCTAAAGAAATAATGGGTTCTTGTGATTCAATGGGAATACACGTTGAAGGACTAAGAGCAAAAGATGCTATAGCAGAATTAAATGCTGGAAAATTTGATGAAAAATTAAAATAATATTAACAAGTTTTTTAGAATTTGAAAATAATTCATAATTTTTTTGCTTGCAAGTTTAGTAAGCAAAAATTTTTTTTTAAAAATATAATGTTTTTTAAAAAATAGTTTTTTTTAACCACCAATTGTTAGGATGAAGAACCGAAAACTAATCCGTGAAAACACCTCTCAAGTTGGTGAGCACTTATCTTCATCCTAACAAGGAACAACCTCTCTTTGAAAGTTCCAATAGTATTGTATTCAAAGTTATATTTAAAGGATTATGAAATCAGTTAACTATACAAGATTTTTTTAGTACAATTGACTTAAAAAAACCTTAAATTGAATATTTTTAAAAAAATTAAATAAGTTTTTTTTATTAAAATAAAAAAAATTCTAAAATTATTAAATTAAAAGTAGTTTGAATAAATTAAAATAGAATACATGGGTTTTACCCCATGTAATAACTATATTTATCCAAATAGTGCGCCTAATCCGGCTGCAGCTTCTTCTTCTTTTTTAGAATTATCTTCTTCTTCAACTTCGTCTTTTGCTTCACCAGCGCTTGCTGTTGGAGCTGTTGCTGCCACTGATACCATAGCTGCTTTTTCTATAGCTTCATCAATATTAATGTTCTTGATAGAAGCAACCATTGCTTTTACTCTAATTGAATCAACTTCTAATCCTGTTGATTTCAAAATCGCTTCAACACCAGTTTCATCTACTTCTTTTTTTGCTTTATGAAGCAACATTGCTGCGTATACATATTCCATAGCTTTTCACCTCTCAAAAATAATATAACTATTATTAATTCTCCTTTACTTCAGAATCACTTGTATTATCCACTGCTTGACTAGCAATTTCTTCTACAATATTATTTTCTTCTGAAACATCATTTTCTGTTATAATTGCTGCTTGTTCTGCAATCTCATCAATAACACTATCATTAGTGTTAGATTCATTTGATTTATCGCTTGTATTTCCAATTATTGCATTAATTGCATTTGCTTCTCTTTGAGCTTTAATTACTATTAATTCAGCACTATCTGAATTAAAATATTGTGCGTTTACTGATAAATTCAATGCTTGTCTATAAGCTAAAACGAATTTGTTAAATAATTCTTCTTCGTCTACATCAAGTACTTGTGCAGAATAAAATTCATTGTCAAGTTTATCAAAAACGCCTAGAATACTCATTCCAATATGCATTGGTTTCATATTTAATTTTGATAAAACATCTGCTAATTGTAAACTAATAGGTTCTCCTTTTTTAACAACAACTTTGTCTGTTACAATTGATATTGTTGGCCCTTGAACCATTACTTTTAATCCAACTCCTTTTAGAGTAGATAATGCTGGGCCTGGTGGTAAACCAGTGTCTCCGGCTTGTATAATAATATCTTGTTCTGCAATATCTCCTTCTTTTGCAGTAGTTTCACCTTTATTCTTTTTAATAAAAGAGAATAATTCAAAAGGATTTTTTTTTGAAAAAATTATTGCAATACTTTCTTTTACAGTAGAATCTAATTTTTTAGTATCTACTCCTGATTCTTTGAAAGCTAATTGAACAACTCTTGTTTTTGCAACAATTATTTTTGCGTCAACAAAAAGTTTTTTTCTTAAAACTGATAAAATATTTGCTGGTAACCCGTCAAGAGTTGCAACTGCAACAAAAGGGTATTCTTTAACTAAACCAATTATTTCTTCTTTTTTTACTTCTTTCCATTTTCTTATATGTGAAGTCATTCTGCATCACCTAATCGTACAGGCGCACCCATTGATAATTTAACATAAACATTTTTTATATTCTGTTTCTTTTGAGGTAATGATTCTAAAACTGTTTTGTAAATTGCTAACATGTTTTGTACTACTAATTTATCATCCATTCCTTCTCTTCCAACAACAGTGTGTACAACAGGCATGAACTTTCCTTTTTTATTACTCACAGTAACTTGTGTTCTTGCTTTTGCTAACATGTCTTCAAAATAATTAAGGTTTGTAATTGGTTTAGGCATTTTTCCTTTAGGAGCTAATTGTTGTCCTAAAAATTTTGCAACATTTAACATTGCAGATCCTTCAGCAAATAAAGCATCAAAAGTTAGTATATTAGCAATTTTTTGCTTGTCTTTTGATATTGCTTCAATATCTGTTTCTAAAATAATTAAATCAACTTTACTTTTAATGGATTTAGCAAATTCATCAGTTTTTGTAAAAACACAAATTTTTCCAGAGCCTTTTCCAGTAGAATTAGGTAATTCAACTTTAAGATTAACTTGATTTTGTGGTTTTTTCATGTCTAAACCAGTAAAATTAATCATCATTTCAATACTTTGAACAAACTTTCTAGGTTTAGAAATTTCTTTGATTTTTTTCAAAGCTTGTAAAGCATCTTTTTCTCTCATCATTAACACCTTCCGCCAAAGCGGTATAACGGCCTATAAATAGGCTTATTTTTTTCTTGCAAAACCCTTGTTTTTGCGACTTTTCTAAAGCTATAAAAGCTTTAATTGATAAAATAAAAAGCCTATGAAAGGTTTTTAAATGTTAGTAGAAAAATTGAATTTTTTTTGTAAAAATTATTGGATTGCATAATATGAAACAGTAATATTTCCGCTTAAACCACTAATTGTTTTTGTGCTAGGATTAATTATTATTGAATGACTATCCGCATCACTTTCGTATGCCAAGTTATAAGTGAAAACATCCCAAACCCAATCTTGTACTTTAAATGAGTCTCCATAACTATTATTAACTTCTAAACCAATAATTTCCGCGCATGAACCCGTATCATAATTCCAACAAGTAGCACATTCATCGGAATAATCATAATAATCGTCATAATATCCAAAACGATATCCTTCGCCCACATGGTATTTAGTATTTTGGTCAGCTTCATTTCCTGGTGTCACATTAGAAATAAATAAAAAATCGCTTTTTGATAAAGGGAATAAACCTGAATTATATGCTGAATAACATGAAGATAATTCAATATCAATATAATCAAAAACATTAACTGCTCCGGGCCAATCACTATATGATGTAAAACTTCCTCTTTTTGTAATTGGTTTTTGAACAACAGAAATTTCTGTATTATTTTCATAAATTATTATTTCGCCATTAGCATATGCTTGGGCCAAATTTAAGTTATTTGAGATATCGGAACCGTCAGATCTTACTGGCGTAAAAGCTAGTTCTCCGTCTATTAAAATTTCTTTTTCAATAAATGTTAATTTTGGTTTTTCTTTTTCAATTAAATCTGTTTTTGGAATAGTTGAATTATTAGTTGAACTAGTTACAATAATTGTTGAATTAGGTTCAATGGGTGTTTGTGAATCACAATTATTTCCTAAGCAAACTTCTATATTATTCCATTGTGATTCTAATGTGCCTATTGTTGTTTCGCTTCCTGTATAAGTATAATATTTTGTTATTCCTTTTGGTATATAAAATTGGTTTTGTTGATTAGCAACTAGTTCTTTTAATGGGTTTTTTATTTCTCCTGAAGAGTTGTCAACATTTTCGGTTGAGGTTGAGCTTAGTGTTACTAGTGCGATTATTACGATTGCTACAACAAGTATTGCTGATCCTATAATAAGTAAGTATTCAATTGCACCCTGTGCGTTATTACTTAAAACCATATATAATTAATATTTTTCATTATTTTTAAATATAAGTATTTTTTTAATTCATAAAATTTATCTAATTTATTAATTTTTTGGGAGTTTTAAAAAATTTACAAGTATTAATTATTAAAATTCTTATTTTTTAGATGTTATTGATTTTTTTACAAGATTTGTTTTTTTTATCCTATTTATTTTTTTATTTGATTTTAGATTAAATTTATTAATCACTTTCACCTTTTATTTATTGATTAATTCTACTAAAAAAGAATTATTTTAAAAAAATTTAAATTATTTAAAAAAAATTGGTTGTTGAAATAATGTTTGAAAAAAAAATTGTTTTTGATTATAAAAAAATATTAGTATTATTTTGTATTATTTTATTTTCTTTAAACGTTTTTGCTATTTTTTCAAGTGGAGAAATAAAAATTTTTGCAGTTACTGAAAAAGACGAGGGGATGATTGCAGA
>JAQVNZ010000049.1 GCA_028702895.1 Candidatus Iainarchaeum sp.
GCCACCAGAATTAATGGGTTATATTTTTGGTGCTCTTGCTGGGGCAATATTATCGGCCATGATTTCTAGAAAACAATTTTTTAGAAACGATTTTTCAAAAACCATTAAAGATTTTATTTTACTAGTAATTTTAGCTATTTTTTCAGTAGTATATGGTGCAATATTAGAAGCAATGGGAATAGTAGGGCTAACTGAGTTATATTTTATTTTCGGTTTTATTTATGTTCTAACTTTAATGTTAATAATTATTATTCATGGGAAAAGAGATGTTTTATTAAAAAAGATTTCTGCGGATTAAAAAACTATCTTCTGATTAAAACAATATTTTTTGCAAAAACTTATTTTGTAGCAAATGTGTTTTTAATTTTCTAAAAGTTGTCTTAATTTTTGTCTTAGTATTCTATTTTAAATAAGTGCTTGTTTTTTTATATTATGGTAAAGTTTACGAAAAAAAATAATGTTGATAATAAAGACGAAAAGAATAAAACTGATAATACTAAAGATGGGAAGAATAAGATTAATATTTATAATAAAGAAAACAATTTTTTAAAAAGTTTTTTTTCAAAATTAAAATGGTTGGATCCGTTTACTTATGTTGATTTGTTAGTAATGCCTAAAGTAAAAAAATTTTCTGATAATAAAATAGTAGAACATTTTGTTAACATTTTGTTTGCGGGAATTTTTGCTTTTATAATATATTCTTTTCTTGGAATTATGTTTGGTACAAGTTCGCCTTTAGTAATAGTTTATTCTGAGAGTATGGAACCAGATTTTTTTAGAGGGGATATAATTGGTTTAACTAGTGTAAACGAAAATACTTTTTTTGGTAAAGAAATAAATTTAAAACAAAACATTAGTAATGTTCCTACAAATTTGTTTGCTACTCCGGTTTATTTGAATAATAGTTTAGAGAAAATAATTTTTAATGATAATGATTTGGGTATTCAAGAATTTGTTTTTGATAATAATATAAAAAATAATCCGGTTATAGTTTACAATGCCTATCCTTTGAACATTCCAATTATTCATCGTGCAATAGTAAAAATAAATGCGCTTGACGGAGAATTTGTTTTAACGAAGGGGGATAATCCTTTTACTAATCCTACTTTTGATCAAGATTGTGGGAAAATAGATTCTGTAAGATTGTTAGTTGAAAAAAATTGTATTACATTTTATGCTATTCCCATAAAAGATATTCAAGGAACACGATTTTTTCAAATCCCAAAAATTGGGTGTGTAAAATTATGGTTGTTTGATGATCTTATTTCATTAATCACAAAAAGAAAATTGCCTGATGATTTTAAGGGTATTTGTTAATTAAAAAAATTTAAATTTTTTTTAATTATATTATATGGGTTAGTAAATTTTTTAATATTTTTTTGTTATTTTTGTTTAAGGCTAACCTTTTTATTTTAGAAACACGTTTATTTTGTTATGCTTGAACAAATATTTAATTCGTTTAATAATATTTTTAGTAATCCTTTAAAACTTTTTAATGATTTTTTAATTGGATCAGTTAGTCAACAACAATTCATTGATTTATCAGTAATCATATTGACAATTTCTTTTATTTTTTTTGTGATTGGAATAATAATATTTTTTGTATTTGCTAAAAAATCAAGAGAAGAAAAAATTGCTTCAAAATTAGTTTTAGAAATTAATCTAATGAAAACTGGTAAAAAAAAGGTTTTAGAAGAAAAAGTTAAAAGTTCTAATAAAATTGATGTTGAAAATCAGATTAAAAAAGGTGAAACTAGTTTAAAACAATTATTAATTGATAAATTCAAACCACTAATAGAAAAACAATTAAAATCAAAAATAGATATAATTGATTTTAATGCTAGGAAAGAAAATTTTGTAGTAAAAATTAATGTTCAAGGTAATAAATTAGAATTAATTTTAGACTCTTCTGGTCAAATAGTGGATTATAAGCGTTTATAAAAAAATTACTTTTTAAACTTAATCAATACTTCTTCTCTATAGTGGTTTAAATGGAATTATTATTAAAAGATTCTGCGATGTTCAAAAAAAGTATTGAAGCAATATCTGTTCTTATTGATGAAGCAGAATTAGTAGTAAATAATGATGGTATTGAATTAAAGGCAACTGATCCTAGTCAAATATCGATGGTTGATTTTACTTTGCCAAAAAGTGCGTTTGAAAAATTTGTTAGTGAAGAAACTAGATTGGGTTTGAATTTAGATTATTTAAACCAAGTTTTGGCTCGTGCACATTCTTCTGATAAAATATCGTTAATGCTTGATGAGAAAAAAACTTTTTTAGAAGTAGAATTTATTGGAAAAGCTAAGCGAACATTTCAAGTTCCGTTAATAGATATTTCTTCAACAGAAGTTCCTTCGCCTAGAATAGAATTTGATGCGCAAATAATAGTTAACTCGTCTTTTTTACAAAATGCGTTTAAAGATGCTTCTCTAATAAGTTCGCATATAACCCTTGGTTGTGATGAACAAAAATTTTTTATTAATGCTAAATCATCAAAAGGTAATTTGAATGAAGAGGCTAAAGAAGATAAAGAAACTATTATAGAATTAAAAGTTAAAACTGAGTGTAAGAGTATGTTTCCACTAGATTATTTACAAGACATGTTAAAAGCAGCTTCTGGAGAAGTAACACTTTTTATTAAATCTAATGCGCCTATAAAAATATCTTATAATATTGTAGATGCTAGTATAACTTATTTTTTAGCGCCTAGAATAGAAAATTCTTAATCAATCTAATTTTTTTAAATTATTTTCTTGTTAAAAAGTTTGAATAATTTTTTAAAATATTAATTTTATTTTTATTAAAAAAATGAATTTGGAATTTGGTTAAAAACTAGTTTGTTTAATACAAAATTATGTTTAAAAAAATTAATAAAACTTAAATACTCTGCTGTTAAATATTATATTGTGATAAAATGATTGTTCTAAAAAATGTTGATTTTTTTAAAAAAGCTCTTGAAGCAATATCCTCATTTATACCAGAAGGAAATGTTAGATTTTCTGATAAAGGGATTTTTTTTAAAGCAGTGGACCCTAGTCAAGTAGTACTAGTGGATTATTTTATTGATAAAAAACTTTTTGACGAGTATTCTATTGAACCAAATTTTGTTGGAATAGACATGGTTGAATTAAATAAGATATTACAAAGAGTTTTATTAAAAGATAAATTAACATTAGACTTATCTGATGCTGAATTAAAAATAAAATTTGAATCTGATTTAAAAAGAAGTTTTAGACTACCATTAATTGATGTTGGAACAGAAGAAGCAAAAATCCCTGTGGTAAAATATGATTCTAAAATAGTTATTGGTTCAGTATCATTAAAAGAAATTATGCGAGACGCAAAATTATTTGGTAGTAGTGTTGTACTAAAAATAAATAATGGAAAATTTTTTATTGAAGCAAGAGGCCCACAAGGAACAATGGATTCAGAAGCAACAGGGGTTTCAAAAATAGAATCTGCTAGTGATATTCACTCAAAATTTTCTTTAAACTTTTTTCAAACAATAATAAATGAAGCGGATGCATCAGAAAAAATTACTCTTGAATTAAAAAATGATTCTCCGATGAGAGTATCTTTTAATATTGGTCAAAGTAAAATTGTTTTTTATTTAGCGCATATGTTATTATAATTATTTTTAAAAAATAATTTTCAAAAATTTAATTTAAAAAAATATTTTTCAAATAAAAAAAATAAAAATTTAAAAGAATAATATAGTAAAAAACAAATCTTGTTAAAAATTATAATAAAAGCATTTCGAATAATCTACTTGGTATGGAATCCCTTGTTTTTTCACAAAAATTTCCTTTTAGCGAAAAGGCCAGAGATTATTTAAAAGAAATGGGAATTCGAATAGAAGATGTTTTAGAAAGACAAGTAAAAAAATCAGCGTTACTTGTATCTAGGGCAAATTCTGGCCAAGATTATTTATTAGACATTAACTCTCCTTCAAAAGAAATGTTGGAAACTGAAATAATTTCTTTTCCAGTGGCAAAAATGATTGTTTCTAGTATTAATACTCCTAATATTATAGAAAAATTTTGTGATTTGTTTAGAAAAAAAACTTTTAACGAAATATTAAATGAAAAAAAAGTTATTGATGTAATGTTGTTACTCGCAGACGATTTTAAAATAAAATATGATTTAATAGAAGAAGATTATTACAAAATACCATTATTACAATACATTGACATTTATTTTATTGATAATGAATCAAAATTAATTAATAAACGCGTTGAGAATGGTTTTGTTTTTTTGAATAATAATGATTTTGCTAGATTTCTTTCAGAAAAAACTTATCAAAAAATATTTGATTCGCTACCAATAAAAAAAGATTTGATTCCTAAAAAAATTGTTTTATTATCAAAAAATATTTCTTCCCAATTAGCAACAATTCAACAAAAAAATTATACTTCTCAAGTAATGGGAAAAATAAAGATAGAATTATTTCCACCAAGCATGTTAGCACTTTATAATAAACAATTAGCTGGGGAAAAATTATCATATTATGAAAGATTAACTATAGGTGGGTTTTTGCAACAAATTGGAATGCAAAAAAATGAAATGTTAATATTTTTTTCAAAGAGCCCAGATTATAAAAAAAATATTGCAGAATATCATGTTAACAGAATTTATGAG
>JAQVNZ010000050.1 GCA_028702895.1 Candidatus Iainarchaeum sp.
TATTACTTTGTGGTGGCTCACCCGGGAATTGAACCCGGGACCCCTTGATTAAAAGGGCGCCCTCAAAGGTTATGAGACTATAACTTTATGCACCGTAAAATAGCGCTTAAACCCGCACCATCAAAAGCATTTTTGCCCGATTGAATTACCGCCAAATTCCGCCACAAATTTCTCGACTTTTTTCAAAACTTTAATTTTTTTATTAGAAATTTATTAGATAAGCAATTTTTTTATAAATATTATTCAAGCAAAAAATTAAAAACTTTTATATAAAATCTTTTTATCTTTCCTTATCTTAAATTTAGGAAAATTTGTTTGCTTTAATCTTATTCCAAAATTAAATTTTTGATATAAAAACCAATTGACAATATGTAAACAATAAGTTGACATTTAATCGCAAAAGTGTTAATATGTTATCAATATGAAAAATAAATTTGATATAAGTAATTTTATAAACACAACAACTGAGCAGTCCGTGACTGCTAATTTAGTTGAGCGTGAAAGGCAAAGAAGGAAAGAACTTAAACTGTCTAGGTTAGATTTGTCTAAAAGGTCGGGGGTTAGTTATTCGTCTATAAGAAGATTTGAATCAACTGGGGACATCTCTTTGGCATCGCTGATTAAAATTGCCAGCACAATGGATTGTTTGAAAGATTTTAATGAGTTGTTTAAAAATAAAATTATAACAAACTTAAAGGATTATAAATAATGATGGATAAAGTAAAAAAACTTATTGTGAAATACAATAATAAACATGTTGGTTATTTGGTAGATTTAGATAATTCACGCATTGCATTTCAATACGATGATGAATGGATCGAAAATGGCTTTTCTATTTCACCTTTTTCATTGCCTTTATCAACAAAAATTTATGAAAATGAAAAAGATTATTTTAGTGGACTGTATGGCGTTTTTAGCGATTCACTTCCTGATGGTTGGGGAGAATTGCTTGTTAGAAGAATGCTTGCTAAAAAAGGAATAAATCCTGATAGAGTTTCCCCTCTTACAAAACTCACTCTGGTTAGTGGAAATGGGCTTGGCGCGTTAATGTACGAACCTTGTCAAACTGCCAAAAGTGACAACACGGAGTTTGATTTAGATGTTATCGCTGAGGAATCAAGAAAAATTCTTGAAGATGAGGGGGGCAATGTCGATTTGGATAAAATTTTTGAATTTGGCGGTTCTAGTGGTGGGGCCAGACCCAAGGCTCATATTAAAATCAATAATGAATATTGGATTGTTAAATTTCCTTCTAGTTTTGACACAAAAAATATTGGCGAAAATGAGTTTCAAGCAAATCAATTGGCAAAAAAATGTGGAATAAACGTAAACGAATTTAGGTTGTTTAATTCCAAAAAACATACAGGCTATTTTGGTGCTAAAAGATTCGATAGGGAAAATATTAAAAAAATTCATATGATATCTTTATCATCCCTGCTTGAAACAACTCACAGGATACCAAGTTTAGATTATTTGCACCTATTTCAAGTAATTCAAAAAATTTGCGTTGACCAAGAAGATATGTATGAGGCTTACAGAAGAATGTGCTTTAATGTGCTTTATGGAAACAAAGATGACCATGGCAAAAATTTTGCATTTCTTTATGATGAAAACCTTCGCGGATACAAATTATCACCTGCATACGATATAACTAAAACACCAAATAAAACCGAACACGAAATGACCGTTAATGGTGCGGGAATTCCCAAAGAAAACGATTTGTTGGAAGTCGCAAAAATAATGAAATTGTCATTAGAAAAGTGCAAAACCATAATTGCAAAGATAAAAAAAGTACTAAAAGATAATTTGAAAAGTTGATAAAAAATACCAAAATTTTGTTATATTTTATGCCCCAAATTACGTAATTATTGAAGCAAAATGAATTATAATGTGTTATAATATATAAACAAAAACTGAAATAAAAAAATTAAGCGAAATAATGTATGCTGAAACTCAACCAAGCATTATGAGCATGAATGATAACATTAAAAAATGAACAAAGAGTTGGGATAAGGAGAAAATAATGAATAAGGAAATGCAATTTTTAATTTATCAAACACCCACTGAAAATATTAAAATTAAAGCAATAGTTAAAGATGAAACTATTTGGCTTACTCAAAAAGCAATGTCTGAGCTTTTTGATTGCACAAGTGAAAATATTTTAATGCACTTGAAAAATATTTATGGACAAGGTGAACTTAATGAAAATTCAACTGCTAAGGATTTCTTAGTAGTTCAAAACGAAGGCAATAGAAAAGTTAATCGAAACTTATCATTTTACAATCTTGATGCAATAATATCGGTGGGTTATCGTGTTAACTCACAAAAAGCGACCAATTTTAGAATATGGGCAACCAAAATATTAAAAGAATATATGACAAAAGGTTTTGTTCTTGATGATAACAGATTAAAACAAGGCGAAACAACTTTTGGCAAAGATTATTTTAGAGAATTGCTTGAAAGAGTTCGTTCAATCCGTGCAAGTGAAAGAAGAATTTGGCAACAAATCACCGACATCTTTGCAGAATGTAGCATTGATTACGAAAGCAATTCGAGGCTTGCAACAAATTTTTACACATCAATTCAAAACAAATTCCATTATGCAATAACAAACCAAACTGCGGCTGAAATTATTTATTCAAAAGCAGACCATACAAAAGATAATATGGGGTTGACGACTTGGAAAAACTCTCCTGATGTTAGAGTATTAAAATCTGATACAACGATTGCCAAAAATTATTTGAGTGAAACGGAAATTAAAAGACTTGAACGTACCGTGTCTGGATATTTTGACTATATTGAAGACCTTATTGAAAGAGAAAACACTTTTACAATGGAAAATTTTTTAAATAGCGTAAATGAGTTTTTAACATTTAGAAAATATAAAATATTAGATGACAACGGAAGAATTTCTGCAACAGATGCAAAAGCAAAAGCCGAAAGAGAATATTTAATATTCAATAAAACCCAAAAAATAAATTCAGATTTTGACAAGCTTGTTAAAAAGTTAACTGATAAAAAGTAAAGGAAAAAAAGGCAAACAAAACAGAAAAAAGTGAGTTGGTAAAAGGCGAAATAATGAATAAACAAAAGACAAATATAATTAATCGAAGTTTTGGAATTGAAGCACTAACATATATTGATAATTTGTCAGACAACTTGCCCAACGCCACAAGGAAGGTGATTTGATGATTAAAAATTTTTGTTTGCATTGGAATAAATTTAACGAAGAAATTAGATCAAGAAATAGATTCTTTCCAAATCCCGAATGGTTACCTTTATTAAAAGCATATTTTGAAAATAATACTGAACAAATAGAAGAAAGCAAAACCTTATTTAGGGCAAGAGTATTTAATTATGCTCCACTAACATTAGATATGAATATTATTACAATGATAGAAAATATAGAAAATGGTTTGGAAAGTAAATTAACCCAAAATGATATAAATTATTTTTATGATCTTGATAATGGGAGTTATAATAATAGAATAGCAGAAATAAAAAACGGATATTTAGGTTTTAATGAAAAAGAATCTTCAGCACCTCCAACTAATTCAGCAAATGGGCGAGCAAATCCCAAAGGTATTTCTTATTTGTATTTATGCGAAGACGAACAAACTTGTATTAAAGAAATAAGACCAAATATGGAGTCTTGGATCAGTATGGGAAAATTTTCTCCTATAAAAAACTTGAAAATGGCCAAAATGTTTTTTGATAATGAGACATTAGATAAATATAAGAAGAAAGAAGACCTATTAAGATTTATATTAGATTTAACAATATCTTACTCTGCTGTATGTCAAAAAGAAGAAGATTATTATGCAACACAATATATTTCTGAATACATAAAAAGTTTAGGTTTTGATGGATTTATATTTGAAAGTTCATTTGATAATAAGAAAAAATGCTATGTGATTTTTGATCCTTCAAACTGTGTCTGCAAATCAAGTAGATTATGTAAAATTAAGGATGTATCATATAAGACAACTAAATTATATGGACTTGATGATTATGTTTAAGTATGTCTAACTAACTTTATTAAAAAGGAGAAAAAAAATGAGATTGGATTTAGTTAATGAAAGTGATTTTGTAAAACATTATTGGAAATACTTTATATCTCTTAAAAAATGTTTTTTAGAAACTGAGAATTTTGTTTTTATCGACAAAGAAAATTTTAAAACTTTTTCACTGGAATACGACAAAATATTTCAATCAATTTGTAGTGAAATAGACGTTATTTTAAAAACTATTTGCAAAATATTCGATGCAAACTCAAATGCAGATAAAATGAATAAGTATAAAAGTGTTTTAAATAAATATTTGCCAAAAATTAACGAAGAAAAAGTTTTAATAGGAAACACAAATGTTACATTGAAACCTTTTGAAAATTGGACTAAAAATCTAGCACCTGAATGGTGGACTTGTTATAACAAAGTAAAGCATGAAAGGACAACAACTTGCACAAAAACAAATAGTCCTTTTTATAAAAAGCAATATTTCAAAGCGGCAAATTTAGAAAACACTCTGAATGCACTTTCCGCTCTTTATATTTTGGAGTTTTATTGTTTATTGTTAGTTGAAAAAAAATCTAAAAAAAATTACTTTTCTTTAACCAGTGTTT
>JAQVNZ010000051.1 GCA_028702895.1 Candidatus Iainarchaeum sp.
GTACTATTTTATCTTACATTGATTCTATGTCAATGATTCCTGGTCCTATGACTGTTTTTAAGAGAAAAGTTTTTGATGTTGTTGGAGATTATGATCCAAATAATTTAACAGAAGATATGGATATGGGTTTAAGATTACAAGAACATGGTTTTAAGATTAGAACTTGTTATGAAGCTGTTGCACTAACGGATGTTCCTGATACTTGGAAAAAATTATTTAAACAAAGAGATAGGTGGTATCGGGGTAGAATATTTAATTTAATGATTCATAATAATCTATTTTTTAATAAGGAGAATAAGAGCCTTGGATTTTTTTCTATTCCTTATTTGTTTTCTTTAGAATTAATTTCAATGGTTTTACTAGTGAGACTTGCAATATTATTTTTAAATAACGCGTTAACTATGATTGCTTCTGAAGTAATAGCGTTTTCTGCTACAAACGCGGTGTTTGTTACAATACCTCATTTTTTTATGACATCAACAGCCATTTTTTTCTTTTTCTCATACTTTTTTGTGTTTTTGTACATCTATTTTAGTCTTAAAACAGTTAATTATAAGCCAGATTTTTTTGATATAATAGTAATCTTAATAAACATCTTACTATATCCTTTTTTTATAACAATAGTTTATGGTCAGGGTTTTTTTAAAGAATTATTTGGAGTTAGAGCTAAATGGGTAAGAGTATCTACGTAATTGCGTTTGTTGCATTGGTAGCAATTTTTTTTGTTACAATTTTTTTCATAAAATCTTATGAGGATAACATTTTTTATTCTATTAATAATGAATTAAGACAAATACAATTAGAGAATCAATTTGAATCATTATTTTTTGATTTAATTGATGAACCTAGTGCTTATTGTGAGGGTCGTGAAATACAAGTTTCGTTATCTGCTAAAAGATTAGATTTATTAGATGTTGAATTAAAAGCTCAACGAGAATCTTTTTTAGGAAATTATATCCCAACAAAACGTTCGTTTCTAATGACTAATATGATTTTATTATATAGTATTTTAAAATTGGATGTTGATTGTGATAGTGTAATTAAACCAGTAATATATTTTTATGCTGAAGATAATTCTTGTGATATTGAATGTGGTGCAATGCAAAATCAATTAGAACAATTAAAAGTATCTTGTCCTACTGCAAGAATCTTTGCTTTTCCATTTCAATGGGAAGAATTTGTTTTCTCTAATATTATTGAAAAAGAATTTGATGTTAATAAAGCGGGTACAATAATTATTAATAATCAAAAATTTGATTCTATTGTAAAGCAAGAAATTTTAGAACAAGCATTGAATTGTAATTAATTTTTAAAAAGTTTTTTTTATTAATTAATTTTTTTTATATTATTTTTAGTTTAATTAATTTTTTTATAAATTTTTTTTTAAAATAATTTTTATTGGTTTATTTAATTATTAGTTTAATTATTTTTTGAAAATTATTTTTTTTATTTTAATAAATTAGAATATTTCTTCTTTAATTAATTCTTTTAGAACAGTTGTAGCATAATTTCCTTTGCTTAGCGAAAATTCTATTTCGATAGCTTTTTTTCCTTCGTTAAAATCATCTTCAAAAATTCTTTTTAATAAAAAGTTTTTTGGAAACAAAGCAATTTCTTTTTCTGATCCTTTACTACTTAACTCGCTTAGTGCGCGAACTTTAAAATCTTCAAAGCAAACATTTTCTTCTTCTAAAATTTGTTTTTCTATTTCACCAATTCTTCCCGGAGAATATTTTGTTTCAAAACCAGCTAAGATTACTAGTGGTATACCATTACTAGTTTTTTCTTCACCTATTGGTTGTAATGCTTTGTCACCAAATTCTTCTAAACGTTTCTTAATGATTTTATTAAATATATAACTTTGATAAGCGTGTACAAACAAGTATCTAGTTTTTTTTGGTAGAGCGTTTAATGCCCCCATAAAATCATTTTCTTTTCTAACTAAATGATTTAGTATGGCTAATTCTGTTCTACATTCGCTTGGGAATTCTCTTAACGCTTTTTTAAAATCCAGTGTTTTTGCTAGATTAATTCTAGCACTTTTAATATCCTCTTTTTCTTCTTCAAAAGTTTCTGTTAAATAGGCTATTATTGCATCTTTATATTTTTCTTTGATTAATAATTTTCCAATCTTGTGAGTTATCATTCTTTTTCCACCAAATCTTTGTGTTCCAAAAAAATTTGGGATACCATTTACGATTTGTTTTGAAAAATCGTTTATAATATTTTTTATTTCATCTTCACTAGCACTAATATCGCGTAGTATAATAGTAAAATAATTTTCTTTTAAATCTCCTAATTCTATTCTTTCTCCCCAAACAGGATTTCTTAATTCTAATCCTTTGGCACCAAAATTAATTATTTTTTCTAGTGGTGGATCAAAAACACTTATTCTTTGACAAGTGATTGCTCGTTTATCTTTTAATCCTCCATAACCAATTCTCTTAGTACTAAGTCCCAAACCGCGTGCTAGCATTGCAATTGCTTTATTAGTATCAGTATTAATTTTTTCTAGTTCTAATACAAGGTGTTCTTTGTTATTTTCGTTTGTGGGTATAATCATTTTTTCAAATGGTTTTCTTTGTTCAAATGGAATATTAAATCTTTGAACACTACATTTTTTTTCTATTAAATTTTCGTTTTGCTCGATAGTACTTTCATATATTTCTTCTACAATAAAATCTGAGTATCTTTGTTTTACTCTTGCTTTTAATGCAGTAGTTTTTGTAATAAAAATAGTTGGTATTTCATCAATCATAATAATTCACTTTTATTTATTTTCCTAATTTTTTAATATCTTAATAGTGCCCCGATTCCACCAAAACTAGTTAGAAATTGTTGGCCTTGGCTTGTTTCATTACTAACAACTTGTATTTGTGCTCCTGTGGAATTAGCTTTTTCTATCATGTATTCTAAGTAATCTGTTTCTTCTAATACTTCTACTTTGGAATTACATTTAGTACAAGCGGCTTTTGTTTCATCATATTTTTTTGGATCCTTAAAAATTTCTATTTCTTCATTTTCACAATGTAAACACTTTTTTTTAATTACTAGCCAGGGTATTTCTTCACTAATAATTAGTTTGGATACGCGTCCTTGGTCTAGTGCTTCTTCTACTTCGTTTATCCCGTATGTTGCTAGTCCGTTTCTAGCTACTTCTCCTAAAAAATTGTCTAGTGAAAGTTTTTCTCTCATTAATGCAGTGTCTTTTAACAAGTCCTCACTTTTTTGTACAATTTCTCTTATTCCACCTTCATCAGTATAGGATGTGTCTAGTACTCCAATAATCTTTTTTGCTAGTTCGTGGTTTATTGCTTCTTTATCCAAAAAATATTGTTTAGTCATTCCTGGCCCGCCAACTATTACTCCTTGTAAATTTTTTATATTTGGTAAAAAATAGGTGTCAAATTTTCCTGCAATTCGTTTGAAATGATCTTGCATTGCTTCTTCTCTTAATCGCTCAAAACGCTGACTGGATTGCCCTCCTGCCCTCGTCTTTCCTGGTACTTGGGATGTGAATTGGCCTAGAATATTATAATTTTTTCCGCTTAATGATGCGATTGTTGCTTCATTTTTATCTATTGCTAGTAACGCGTAGTGTTCGTTTGTAATATTCATTTCTTGTAATGGTGCTAGGTGGAATGTTGAATCACACCAATATAATTTTGTTTTTAGTTCTTTTGGTGGTGCGATAGTAAATAATCTTATATCACTTTTTCCATCAATTTCAGAAACGTTTCCTGAGAATATTACTATTCCATTTTCTGGTAATTTAAAATCAATTTTTTTTAATAATACGATTATTTTTCTTAGGGCGCCTTGAACATTTTTTCTGTTTGTTGGGCTTTTAATATTAGAACTTTGATTTATTTCTTCGTTTAATTGATTCATTACAGTACTTCGATCTGTTCCAAATGGAATATATTGTGAGATTAATTCAGTGTGTCGTCCTTTATATTTTTCAAGTTGTTTTAATTTTTTTTTAAAAACCGCGATTTCTGCGTCATAATTGCTTTTAACCATAAAATAAACCTTTTTTTGTAGTAGTAATGTTTATTAATTTTGGATTAATTAAGTTATTAAAACCATTGTGATTTTGCATGTTTGATATGTTTGACGAGAATAATACTAGTAATAGTGCTTATTCTGATTCTAGCAAGACTATTAATTCTGTTTCTGAGGAGAGAGAGAATTCTTTTTCTGAGGGGAGGAATAATTCTTTTGTGGATAATAATTCTTTTTCTTCTTTTGGTAGACATGGTTTTGTTATTAGTGTTGGTGGAAGCGTTTTTTTTGATGAGAAACCTTTTGTTGAAAAAATTATTGATTTTTGTAAACTTATTAGTGAATTACATAATGAGTTTGATTTAGTTTTAGTTGTTGGAGGAGGAAAGATTGCTAGAAATTATATTAATGTGGGTAAAGAACTTGGATTAAATAATTTTGATTTAGATTCTATTGGTATTAATATTACAAAAAGTAATGCGCAATTATTTGTTTTGCATTTAAAAAATTCTTTAGGGGTAATGGAAAAGATTTCTGGGATTAATAATATTATTCATCAAAA
>JAQVNZ010000052.1 GCA_028702895.1 Candidatus Iainarchaeum sp.
ATGCGGTTGCGGCTTTAATCGCAGAGAAAACAGGTTTTGATTTTGTTAATTTAAGTAATGTTGATGGTATATTTGATTCTGATCCTAAAAAAAATAGTTCTGCTTTTTTATTTAAAGAATTATCTTTTAATGACATGAATTTTTTGTTAAAAGATTTTGAATCTAAACCTGGTCAAAACATTTTTGTTGATTTGTTTGCTGCAAATATTTTGTCTAGGAGTAAAATAACCTCTTTTTTTATTAATGGTAATAATCTAGAAAATTTTAAGGATTGTTTAATTGGGAATAGTTTTATTGGAACAATCGTTCATGATTCACAAGATTTTATTAACAAAGATTTTTTAGTTGTTAAGAAAAAATCAAAGAAGCGGGTTGTTAAAAAAAGTGTGAAATATGATGCGTCTAAATTATCGAGAAAAAAAGAAGTTGTTAGTGATATAATTGATCCTAGAGAAATTGATTTTGGTTAAATTATTAAATAATTTTTTAATTTTATTTTGAGATATGTTTTAATTATTCATTTTAAATTATTTTTTAATTATTTATTTTAAATTATGTTTTTTTAATTAGTTTTTTTTAAATTATTTTTTTTAAATATGTTTTTTTAATTTATTTTTCGTATTTTAATAAATCATGTCTAATGCGTAGTTATCATAGTTTTCGCCTAGTAAATATTTTACTTCAAAAGCATTTATCATTGGTTTTTTATAATTAGAATAATCATCTATTGATAATCTTGGACAAGCAGTGTTAATGTATGCGCCAACATTTGTGCCCAGTAATTTGTCTTCACTAATATAATCCATTGCAAATATTTTTACACTTTTTCCTTTTTCTTCTAGCATTTTTTTTATCTTTCTTGCAAAAATTATTTTATTTTGTCCAACTTTAGTTGAAACAAGTATGCCATAGCTACTAACATCTTTTGCTCTTTCAATTAATAATATTCTTTTTCTTAAAAAATCATTTTTTTCTTTATCAAGTTTTTTAATTTCAAGAGTTAAAGGGTTTGCTATTATAACTTCTTTTTTTGTAGCAAAATGAATTCCTAGTGGATGAAATAATCCGTCTCCAAAATATAAAATATTTTCTTCTATTGGAACAGAAGAATAATTGCAGCCTAGGACTTGAGATTCGATAGTTTTTTCACCAGATTTAGAATTAACTCCAATACTATTTTTATTAAAATAATCTTTTATTTCACCTAAATAATTAATGTATTGAATTGTTGTAACAAAACCAATTTTTTTTATTTGATTTTCATTAAGATAGTCTAATATTTTTTTTAAAAAAGTTTCTAAGTTTTTTAACTTATATTCTAGTGGTGCATAAACTACTGGAAAATCAGTTTTAATAAACTCGCTATGGCCGATGTGTAATAATGCGTCACAATTAAGTTTTTTTGCTTCTTCTATTTTTATATCACATGCTCCAAAACAAGGGTCCATTATGGTTATTATTTCAAAATCATTTTTTTCTAATTCTAAAGCAATTTCGTCAGTTCTTGTTTTTAGTCCTTCTGGGATTTGAACTAAAATTTTTTTAAAGTTATTTTTCTTTAATTGTTCTATTGCTTTTTCTAAATTTATTTGTAGCATAAAATATTTCTTAGGGGTTGTATTTAAATTTTTTTTGGATTCAAAAATATTGTCCTACATTTTGTGTTTTTGCAAATGTTTTTATAGTTAATTTTTATTATTGTATAATGTCTCTTAAACATCCTTTGGAATTATTACATCCGTCTTCTTTGAAAAGTTTAAGTTATAAGTTACAATATTTAGTGAATAGTCGTTTATGGTTAAAAGTATTATTAGCAATGTTAGCTGGTTTTTTAATTGGTTTAATAGTTAATCCGTCTAGTGGATTTTTTGGGAAAGATTTTGCGTTAATCATTGGTGAATGGTTAGCTTTGCCTGGAACAATTTTTTTAGCATTAATTCAAATGATAGTTTTACCTTTGATTTTTGCGTCTATCATACGTGGGATGGCTGCGAGTGATAATGTTGAGAGTCTTAAAAAAAATGGTTTGTTTGTAGGCGTATATTTTGTTTTAACAACAATTTTTGCAATTTTATTAGGCTTATTTTTAGCATATTTAATTCAGCCTGGTGCGTTTATTACAATGGATGCTGTGCCTGAATTTAATTTAGATGGGGTTTCAACAGAAGAATTGTCTATTAATATGTATAATATTCCTACTATGATAACTCAAATAATTCCAACAAATGTTTTTTCTGCTTTTCTTAATCTACAGTTTTTTCAAATAGTAATTTTTTCAATAATCATTGGGGTAGCATTGGTTAACATGGATGTTAAACAATCAAAACCAATTCTTGATTTATTAGGTTCTTTACAAGAGGTTTGTATTGCAATAGTTGGGTGGGCAATGTTAATAGTTCCTTTCGCAGTATTTGGTTTTATTGCTAGAGCTACTATTCAATTAGGATTTGAAATATTAATTGGAATGTCAGTTTATGTTTTAACAGTAATACTTGGATTATTTTTGTTAATGTTATTAAATGTTTTAATCGTTTCTTTTTTCACAAAATATTCTATAATTGATTTTTTTTTAAAAATGAAAGATGTTTTATTATTAGCATTTTCTACTTCTAGTTCTGCTGCAGTAATGCCATTATCAATGAAAACAGCGGAAGAAAAATTTATGGTTAAAAGTAGTATTGCAAATTTTGTTATCCCAATGGGAACTACAATGAACATGAACGGAACAGCATTATATCAAACTGTTGCCATAATTTTTTTAGCACAAGTATTTGGTATTACTCTTGCGTTACCTGCATTAATATTAATTATTCTTACAGTTGTTGCGTCTAGTATTGGTGCGCCTGGGACACCAGGAGTGGGGATAGTAATATTATCTGCAATTTTAGTTTCAGCAGGTATTCCATTAGTTGGAATCGCATTAATACTTGGGTTTGATAGAATACTTGATATGTTTAGAACAACAGTTAATGTTGCGGGAGACATTAGTGCGGCAGTAGTATTAGATAGATTAAATCGCGAATAATTTTTTTCAGTTTTTTTAATTTTTTTAAAATATTTTTATTATTTTAATTTAATATTTTTTTTTGTTTTAATTTTTATTTTATTTATTTTAGTTTTTTATTTTGTTTATTTTAATTTATTGTTTTTAAATTTTTTATTGGGCATTTTTGTTTTATTATATTTTTTACCTTATTTTTATTATTTTTTATTGTTTTTTGTTTAGTTAATCTTTCTTTAAGCATACTCTTTTTAATGACTAGACACTTTCTTTTAGTATGAGTAATATTCTTTGGTTTAATGAAGTATCAATGAAGGACGTTGATCAAGTTGGGGGCAAGGGTGCTTCTTTAGGTGAAATGGTTCAAAATAATTTCCCTGTGCCTAATGGTTTTGTTGTAACAAGTAAAGCGTACTTTGATTTTTTAGATGAAGCTGGAATAAAACAAAAAGTTGTTTTAACAATAGATAATATTGATGTTGAAAATACACAAGAACTTGAAACTAAATCAAAAGAAATAAGAGAATTAATTTTAAAAAGTCAAATGCCTTTAGAAATAAAATCAGAGATAGTTAATTCTTATGAAAAATTAAATACTAAAGAAAATAATGGTTCTTCAACACTAGTTGCGGTTAGAAGTTCTGCAACAGCTGAAGATTTGCCCGAGGCAAGTTTTGCTGGTCAACAAGAAACATATTTGAATGTTCTTGGCAACGAAGATTTATTACTAAGCGTAAGGAAATGTTGGGCTTCTCTTTTTACTGCAAGAGCAGTTTATTATAGAAAAAAACAAGGGTTTGGGACAAAAAAAGTAGGGTTGTGCGTTGTAGTACAAAAAATGATTCAAAGTGATGTTAGTGGTATAATGTTTACTGCTGATCCCGTTGGAGATGAAACAAAAATTGTTGTTGAAGCTGGGTTTGGATTAGGTGAAACTGTTGTATCAGGTTCTATTACTCCAGATAATTATATTATTGATAAAGATTCTTTTAAAATTATTTCAAAAAAAATTAATAAACAAGAATTCATGTTAGTAAAAGAAAACGGTGTGAATGTTGAAATAAAATTAGGTGAAAATAAAGCAAGTATGCAAAAATTTTCGGATGAAAAAATAATTGAATTATCAAAAATTGGGAAAACTATTGAAGATCATTATGCTAAACCAATGGATATTGAATGGGGTATGGAAAATAATATATTATATATTGTTCAAGCTAGGCCAATTACCACTCTAGGAAAAAAAACTTCTACTAAAGAAGATGTGAAACAAGTGGAAAAAAGTTTTTCTGGAAAAGAAATTTTATTAAATGGTTTACCAGCTTCGCCTGGAATAATTAGTGGTATTGCAAAAATTGTTCCAAATATTGATGATATAGTAAAAGTTAATTCGGGGGATATTCTAGTAACAAAAATGACTTCTCCTTCATGGGTTCCGGTAATGAAAAAAGCTGC
>JAQVNZ010000014.1 GCA_028702895.1 Candidatus Iainarchaeum sp.
TGCACTTGCCCCCCCATAAGTAGGTTGTAATACAGGTATTTCTACTTCTAAAAAACCTTTCAAATCCAAGAATTCTCGCCAAACAGAAATTATTTTTGAACGTAATCTAAAAATTTCTCTTACTTCTGGATTCATTATTAAATCTAAATATCTTTGTCTTTGTCTTAATTCAATATCTTGTAAACCATGATATTTTTCTGGTAAAATATTAATTGATTTTGATAACATTTCAATTTCATTTACTAAAATACTTAATTGTCCTTTTTGTGTTTTATAAATCGGGCCTTTTGCTCCAACAATATCTCCAACATCAATTAATTCTAATAATTCAAAAACTTTTTCTGGAGTTTCACCTTTTTTTATAAAAAATTGTATGTCTCCAGTTGAATCCCTTATTTTCATAAAAGCGATTGCACCAAAACTTCTCTTTGCAATTACTCTTCCCGCCATTGAAGAAAGTCTTGATTTTTCTTCATTTTTTAAATCTTTAAATTCTTCATTAACTTGTTTTGCATAACAAGATATTTCAAAAGAATAAGGATATGGATTTATTTTAAGATCGCGCAATTTTTTTAAATTAACTTTCTTTGCTTTTATTAAATCATTTTCCATACTAAATTTTTGTGACATTTAGTTAAAAAAGTTAAGCATTTCATGTTTTTTTAAACAAAAATATAACCCTCCACGAAAAACAATCTACAAAAATATAATCAAATATTATTAATAAAAAACTTAAAAAAAATTAAATTGATAAACGCACAAAAAAGCCACAATCATAAAAACAAGAGAATTAAAAAGGAAAAGGGAGTGATTATTATTAGTGAAATAATGGATAAAAAAATAATAGAAAATAAAAAAAATTCTGAAAAAAATATTATTGTTGACCCTTGGGGAAAAACATTATTAAAAGATTATTCTCGATTAATAAAAGAATTTGGAATGCAACAATTTAATATAGAAGAAGCACCAAACCCCAGCATGCAAATGAGACGCGGGATTATTTTTGGCGGCCAAGATTTAAACATCATTTTTGAAGCAATAAAAAATAAGAAAAACTTTTATTGTTTAACAGGAATAATGCCTTCAAGTGAAAAAATTCATTTAGGAACCCAAGCAATAATTCAAAACGTAAAATATTTTCAAGAAAATGGTGCGAAAACATTTGTAATAATTGCGGATGTTGAAAGCCAAGCAGTTCGAGGAGTACCAATAAAAGAAGGAAAAAAAAGAGCTATAAAATTTCATATTCCTGCATATATTGCATTAGGACTTGATCCTAAAAAAACAATTTTTTATTTTCAAAGTGAAAACAAAATAGTTAGTAATTTAGCTATTGTTTGTTCTCAAAAAATAACTGAGAATGAATTTAGGGCAATTTATGGATCAGTTCATCCTGCAAAAGTAATGAGTGCATTTACACAAATGGGTGACATATTACACCCTCAATTAGAAGAGCCTATGCCCGGAGTTATTCCAGTTGGTATTGATCAAGCCCCACATATTAGAATGTCAAGAGATATTGCAAGACGACTTAAAAGTGAATATGGTTTTTTTACACCAAGTGCTAGTTATAACAAATATACTTCAGCAATGGATGGTTCTTTTAAAATGAGTAAAAACGAAAATATTGGAAAACTCGAGATTCCCGAAACTAATAGAAACGAATTAGAAAAAAAATTAAAAAAAGTTTTAACAGGCGGAAGAGCCACAGCACAAGAACAAAAAGAAAAAGGCGGAGAACCTGACAAGTGTGTTGTTTATGAATATTGTAAAAATCATTTTATAAAAGACGATAAAATCCTAAAAGAAATGCGAACTGATTGTTTAAGTGGAAAAAACTTGTGCGGAGAATGTAAACAAAAGTATTTAATCACTCACGCGAATAAGTTTTATGATGACTTTGATGAAAACTTTATTAAAGCAAAAAAAATAGTTAAAGAAATGGGGTTTGAATAATGCCAAATATTATGGGAAATCGAGCAAAAATTATAAACAAGTCAAAAACACGACCTGCAAAAATACCTTATAAAAGATTTAATCGTATAAACGGAGTAAAACTAGACGCTAATGTTATTAGCCAAAACAGATTAAGAGCAAGAATGAAAACTATTAGTAAAGCACTTGGATTAAAACCAGTTAAAGAAATTGGAACCGGAGTGGATTATAAAGCAATTATTAAAAGAGGAAAAATAAAAAAAGGAATTACAATAGATTTAAAATTTTCTTTTGGAGCATTAGGCGAAGGAGTAATTGCAATTAGAATAAAAAATAAAAGATTAATTAATAATGCGAATTATGCGTTTGCAATTGGCAGAAATAATCAGTTACATGTTTTTAAAATGGGAAAATTAGAACAATTTGTTAAACAACATTTTGGTAAATTACCCGCTAGTCAAAAAGTTGATAGAGGCAACCATGATGTTTACCCCTTAAATTTAAGCGAATTTTATAAAACCATGAAAATTAACCCAATAATCGTACCATTCAATTCACAAGGAGTTAATACTGCACTAAAAACAATTAGAAATATAGAATTACCACAAACAGCAGAACAAGTTAAACCTAAATCATTACCTGGAAAAAAAATAATTCCCGCGAATAACTCGCAAAAAAAACAAATTTTACCAAAAAGAATTTCAAGTCCAATTTCGCCAAAAGCGATCATCAGAACCGGCGCAAGAGGAAAATAATTAAAAATAAATTTTAAAAATTATTTTATAAAAAAAGAACTAATTCAAACACTATTTTAATTTTTAAACAAAAAATTAAGCTTATTAAACTACTCTCATAAGAGTATCTAGCATAATTGGTGAGCAAAATGAAAAAATATTTTACAAAAGAATTTGAACTAGACACTAGAGTTTGTGGTTTTTTTAATGAAAGTCCATTAGCCATAACAAGAACACACATTACTAAACCTTTAGAAAGTGAAAAATTGCATTCACACAATATTAGTCACGAATATTACATTTTTTTAAAAGGAAAAGCAAGAATAGTAATTGATGATAAAATTATAACAGTTAAAGCAGGCGAAGTTATTTTAGCTGAACCAAATGAAAAACATAAAATTTTAGAAGTAATTGAACCAATTGATTATATTACCATCAAAACCACTAATGACCCATTAGATAAAATTTTACATGACGAGACATATTTAATTAACCATAAAAACAAATGTAAAGAAAAAGAAGTTTGTCAAATTTAAATTTAATACAACTAATTTTTAATAATAGTATACAAATTATTACATTAAAAAATACTAATTCATTAATAATACTAAAATTTACTATGTTTTTAATGAATGAAATTGATGTTAGATTTATCATTGAATTAAATTTCTTTGAATACGTTGATTTTGAACAACCATCTCTATCCAGCTAGTTTTTACAATAAATTATATTTAACACAATTTATTGTTTTCATATTGGATTTAAAATAGGTATGATGAAATTATTTTATATGGAGGTTATTTGAATGATAGATGCAAAATATTTAAGAGAAAATTTTGAACTAGTAAAAAATAATTTGGAGATGAGACAAGACTCCAAAATAATCTCTAGATTAAACGAGTGGAAAGAAAAAGATGAAAAATGGCGAAATTTAAAAAACGAATTAGAAGAACTTAAAAAAGCTCGAAATGATATTACAGAAAAAATAAAAATGGCCAAAGGAAAAGGCGAAGATGTAACAAGCTTATTAGATGAAGCTAAGAGTATTCCTCAAAAAATAAAAGAAGATGAACCCCTAGTAAAAAATCTAGAAGAAGAATTAACTAATTTACAAATGCGTTTACCAAATATTTTACATGATAGTGTGCCTTTTGGAAAAGATGATACGCAAAATATTGAAGTTAAAAGACATGGAGAGGTTAAACACGATCCAACATTAAAACACCACGCACAATTAGCAGTTGAACTTGGAATTGCTGATTTTGAACGCGCAGTGAAAATTGCTGGAACCGGATTTTTTTATCTTAAAGGAGATTTAGCAATGCTTGATTTAGCATTACAACACCTATCACTTGACATATTAATAAAAAAAGGATTTGTACCAATACAACCACCTCTAATGATGACTACACAAGCATATAGCGGAGTAACCGATTTAGAAGAATTTGATACTGTACAATACAAAATTGAAGGAAATGATTTACGAATGATTTCTACAAGTGAACACCCATTAGTAGCAATGTTCATGAATGAAATAATTGATGAAGATGAATTAGAAAAACCAATTAAACTAGCAGGAATGAGTCCTTGTTTTAGAAAAGAAATTGGAAAACATGGACTTGATGAAAGAGGATTTTTTAGAGTACATCAATTTAATAAAATAGAACAAGTAATAATTTGCAAACCAGAACAATCATGGGAAATTCACGAAATATTAAGTAGAAATCAACAAGAATTAATGGAAGTTTTAGAAATCCCATATAGAATAGTTAATGTTTGTACAGGCGACATAGGAATTGTTGCTGCAAAGAAATATGATTTAGAAGCATGGTCACCTAGAGAAGGAAAATATATTGAATTAGGATCTTGCAGTAATTGTACAACATATCAAGCAGTAAGACTTAATATAAAATATAGAAAAAAAAACGGGACAAAAGAATATGTTCACACACTAAATAATACAATGATGCCAACGACTAGAACATTAAGAGTAATACTTGAAACATTTCAAACAAAAGAAGGCACAATAAGAATTCCAATTGCATTACAAAAATACATGAATGGCCAAACAGAAATTAAAAAACAATAATTTTTAAAAAAATATTTCAAAAAAAATTCATGAGAACAAATTAAATAATAATCATTTGAAAATAAATTGTTAGACAATAATCATATTTTAAATTATGATTTGATCTCTAACAATTTGTTTTTCTAAGTCAAATTCTGTTTTTGGTTTTATAACAAATTTACAAGATTTTGCATTCATGGCAAAACATTCTGTTTCAACACAATCCACATCTTCTTTAAAAATTATTGAAAACACTCCTGAAAAAATACCTCTAAGAATATTGTCCATCGGCCGATCAACCTTGCCCTTTACTTGTATTGCGAAAGGAGAATTATCCACAATTATTAATGCACGTTTAGCTTCTTTATCAAAATCAATTATTTCAATCGCCCCCAACCAGATGCTACAAAAAAATTTTTTACAAAATTTAGTTTAGAATTATCTTCAATTGAAAGTTCGTTAAATCGTGGCATAAAATTTTTTTTAGTACTCTCCTTAATATGAAAATAAATTTCTTTTTGTTTAGAAATATCCCCTATATTATTTAATGTTGAAAGTAAATCAACTGGAACAATTAAAAATGGAATATTAACAAGAAAAAAATTATTATGAATATATCGTAGAGTATTAGTAAAAATATATTTATCAAGAAATTTATTAAGCATTTTTATCACTCTTTAAAAAATGTTCAAAAATATCAACTTCAAAATAATTTTCATTTTTAAGAATATCATGAATTACCCTATATTTTTCAACAATAATCGGCCAAACAATTATAGAATTACCCGCTTTTTTACTTAAAAGTAATTTTCTATCAACAAGTTTTTTTAAATAATAAGCGTATTTTGCACTGATTCGTTTTTTTTGTTCTTTTGAAGAAATATCTTCATTAAAATTGATTGCTATTTCTAACGTATTAGTTGGCCATTTTTCTAAAACAAATTTAAAAATTTCTTTTTCAAATATAGACAAATCTGCTAAATCTGGAATATCAGAATTTTTGTATGACATATAAACATTAAGATAAATTAACCCATATAAAATAGTTTCCAAAATTATAACATTCTGGCAATACAGAATTTAATTATTGAATTTACTTATTTTAAAAATAATGTCCTAAAATACGCGTATTTTTAAAACTTAAAGTTTAATAAGTATTTATGGAAAAAAGATATTTAGTTGATTTACATACTCATTTAACTGAAAAAAAAATTGACCCCCTAAAGTGGTGGGATGCTGTTAAAGAAAAAAAATTATGTGCAGTAGCAATAACTGAACATTCTGAATATAATCCAAAACTAGCCTTTGAAAAATTAAACGAAATAAAACCAAAAAATATTATCCTAATCCCAGGAATGGAAGCAAACACAACAGCAGGACATTTACTAATTTATGGAAAAAATGAAAAATTATATGATTTAAAAGAATTACAACAAATTAATGTGCCAATTGAAACCGCATTAAAAATAATAAAAAAAGAAAATCTCATGGCAAGTTTTGCACACCCTTATGGGTACAAAACAGATTCAACTTGTTCAATAATTGGCGAAAAGAAATCCATTGAACTATTAAAAAAATATGAAATTGGATCAGAATATTATAACGGAATGTTAGGAAGTGCAAATGATTTTATTTTTGGAACACAATGGGTAAAAAAATTATATAATTTTTTTGATTTTGTTTCAAAAAACAAGATTGGGAAAAAAATTAGAATATCAAAAAAAAGTTTTATAATAAAAAATAAGTTAGGCGAAATTTCAGAAGAAACATTTGAAAGAGTGAAAAAAGGAATTGAATTTTCAGAACATGCAAAATATATTACAGTTGGAAGTGATGCACATTACCCGCGAGTAATAGGTGCAGCAATAATAGAATTAAAAAGAAAACCAAAAAACAATGCTGATTTATTAAAATTATTAAAAAATAAGAGCATCAAATGGGCCGGACCAAATATTTATTCAAATCAACCAGTTGATAAATTAAAAAAGAAAGAATTATTAGAAGGATTAAAATATATTACAAAAACAAAAATAAAAAAGAAAATAAAATTAAAAAGGAAGAATAAAAAATGAAATATGGTATTGATGAACACACTAATATTTCGCGCTTACCAAAAGATGCTCACGAAATACATTTAATCAGGCCAATAAAAAAAAGCAAGTTAGATGAATTAATAACTATTAGACAAATAAAAAAAATTAGTTTATCAGAATCTTGTTATAAAAGATTACCAGAAAAAACGCTAAAAAATTTAAAAGACTCCAATATAGAATTATCAATTGAAAAAAAACGAGGAAGAGCATTAGATATTTCACTAGAAACAATGTTGCAAATAATAGAATTAAGAAAAGATTATCAAAGTATTAGAGAAATTGAAAGGTTAACAAATACTCCAAAATCAACAGTGCATTATTTGTTAAAATATGCAGAACGTGGAAAAATAAAAAAAGGTTCAACAATAATTTATTTAAAATAATTAAAAACCACAATCTATTAAGCAAAAAAATGAACACATGTCTTATTTTACTAATTTTATTTTTTGTTAATAAAATCATTTAAAATTTTTAATGATTCTTTTAAAACAATTTTTTTTGATTTAAATCCTTTCCATTGCGCAGCACCACTATGCCCTCCTGCTTCACCACCAAATTTTTTTTGTAAAGGTATGATTAAATGATTCATTAAATTAAAATTATTTTTTTCTTTAAAAAAGGTTTCTGCTCTAGCTGAAAGATTTGTAATCCCGTTTTTTTCAATCCCACAAACAATTGAAACATCAGCGCCAAATTCTAAAAGTTTTGTTGCCACAGCACCTTGGTAAAAAGAAATATTGCTTAAAACAATTATCGTGTTTTTTATTTTAATTATTTCAGCTCGTTTTAATGCTTTTAAAAAAGCGATTTTTTCACATTCTGGCGGATCGTGTTTTGCTATTTTAAAAATATTCGCATATGATTTTTTAGAACCCTCCAAACATTTTGAAAATGCGTTAAAAAAATTAGTTGAACCAACTAAGAATCTACCCGTGTCTTCAATCATTCCAATACAAGCGTAAAAAAACATTTTTTCATTAAAATCTTTTCCAATAAGTTCAAATAATAATTCAGTAGTAGATAATTTTGTAGCATCACTAAAATATTTTGAAATAGAACTTTCTTCAACAACATGATGATCAAAAACAAATAAACTTATACCCTCAAAATTATTTTTAACATTTTTATTAAAACCCAATTTTTTATTTTTTAATAATTCTTCAAATTTTAATCTCATTTTTCCAAATTGTTCAAAATCATTAAAATCAAATAAAATAAAAAAATTAAATTTTTCAAGTTCAGGGTTTACTACAAAATCAATATTATATTCTTTTGCAAAGTTAGTAGTTTGTTCATTAATATGAGACGGAACACAAATTGTTGAATTAATTTTATTATTCGATAAAAATTCTTTAAATATTGCGGCCGAGCAAAACGAGTCTAAATCAGTATTTTCATGACAGACTAACAAGATTTTTTTTTCAAAAAAAGTTTTAATATCAACTTTTTTTTTAAAATAATTATTTTTCTTAATAGTTTTCAATTTAAAACACCAACAAAAATTAGATGAGTTGGTGTTATTAAATCTTTTTAATTTTTAATAAATTATTTTCTAGATTTTTTTGTTTCTTTTTGTGAATCTTCTTTTGTTTCAATTTTTCCTTCTACTTGTGCTTTTATTGAATTTAGTTTTTTTATTATTGTTTCTTCTTGTCTAACAAGTGTTTTTAATCGTAATTCAAAAGATTCGTTTTGTTCTTCTAATTCTTTTTTCATTTCAGTTACTGATTTATTAACAAGAATATTTCCAATTATTTTCATAACTGTTTTTTCTTTTGTAGTAGTTAATTCTTCTAAAGAAGCTTTTATTACTTCTATTTGAATTTGATATTGTTGTTTTTGTGCTGAAACGTTTCCAAGCATTTGTCGATTTCTTTCAAAATCCATCATCAATTCTCTTTTTTCTTGATCATTCATTCTAATTCCCCCATTTGTAAAAATAATTTTAATGGTTTTAAAATAGAATTTAAAGATGCTCTCGCAGCTGATTTATCAGATGCAATTATTTCAAATTCTAAAATATTTTTTTTTAAAAACACTTTGGTTTCGCTTCTATCAAATTTTTCTTCCAATTCTGGTTTTATTGATTTAAAAAAAATGATTGCTTTTTCTTTGGAATCAAATTCAATTTTTATTTTGAGATTTACTCTCATATCTAGTCAACTTTTATTGTTTTTGCAATTGGTTCTCTTGTTTTATATACTACCCTATAACCACAACTTGGACATCTAACCATCCCTTCTTCAATACTAGTAACTTCTGTACCACATTTTCCACACACATAACCCATTTTATCACCTATTCACTTGATTTTGCAACTTCTTTTTCAATATCAGAATAACTTGATTCTTTTTCTGTTGCTTTAATTAATTCACCAGCATCAGCAACAAATGATTTTTGATTTATTATTTTTTTAACTGATTTTCCAATTAATGTTTCAGTAGTATAAGCTCCACCAGTAAATTTTGAAGCACATTTTTTACATTCATAAAGTCCAGCTGCTTTTCTAACTATTTTGCTAAAACCACAAAAAGGACACGCATTAAGATTTTTTTGTTTTTCTTCAACTTTTAAAACTCTTTTCTTTATTCCTACACCATATCTTGAACCAAATCGTCCAGTAGATTTTACTTTTTTTGTTTTTTTCATCTTGCTCACCAAAAAATTTTATTTGCTAATAATAGCAAACACCAATAAATTTTTGTTATAGAAAGCTTTTAAAAGCTCTCATTGAATATAAAAATCACATTATTCCAATTATATATTCTAACAATTTTTTTATTATATGGTATGAAAAACTCTAAAACATTATCAATTAATAATTCTTTTAAACCAATAATATTTTTCAAATTTTTAATACCATATTTTTATAATTTATATTTTTAATATTTGTTTTCTTATTTTATCCGAATTTTTGAATGCTAAGTCAATCATATAACTTACTTCTTCTTTGTTAAATGATCCACCAACACCTTTTTGCATTGCTGAAATAAAACCATCTTCAGTTGTTCCAACCGAAAATCTTGCTTCTGCAGCTTTTTCTTCTAAATATGTTGGATCTAATAATATTTTTCCACCAACTTTTACAAATGTTGTAAGTAATGGTTTTCTAGATAGTTTTAATTTTCCATCATATTCGTGCATTATTATTCTGTTTTCAGCATCTAATTTTGGCATTTTTGCATTATTAAAAGTTACGAGTGCAGCTATTGATCCAGCATCGAACATATTTCCATCACCATTCAATGCATAAAAATCAAGGTATCCTACCCAAACTTTTTCGCCTTTTATTATGCAAAGACTCTTAAAATCTATTGCCTTGCTCTCTCTTATTGCTCTATCAACAACTCTTGCTACTTCTACTTCATCATCATCAGGTCTTCCGGATTCATAATCTGGATGCGCTAATGGTAAATTTTCTGCACCAATAGAAATTGATCCTTCGTCTTGATTATCAGGATAAGGTGTGCCTATTTCTATTTTTAAACCAGCAATTACTTTTGTGTTCCCAAGAGTAACTATTGTTGAGCCTTCAGCGTTTTCTGACATTCCAGTTTCTATTTTAATTTCTCGCATTTCATCTAATTGTCTATTGTCAAGTCTCTTACCATCTCTTGCAAGAGAAACTACTTTTTGTATATCACTTTCTAATATTGTTGATCTCATTTTTTCACCTTCTTTTTAACACTCTTAACTTCTTTTTTTTCAACATTTTTTTTATCAATATTTTCTTTGCTAATATTTTCTTTGCTAACATTTTTTGAATCCTTTTTTTCCATTGCTTCACTTAAATCAAATTTTCTTTTCAAAGCTTCTTTTTGAACTTCATAAACTTTTTTACAAGCATTAATTCCTAATTTTGAAACAATTTCCCATTCTTTGTCTGTTAACAATCCGTCTAATTGTAACAAAACTATTTCTTCACTATTAGGAAGAATCCCAATTGGAATATCTACTGCATCAGGTGCATCTTCTTCGGCCTTGTCTAAATCAACAACTAATTCACCAAATGCTTTTCCAACACCTATTGCTGAAACCAAATCTCGCATTGGAATTCCAGCATCTGCAAGTGCACAAGATGCTGCAGTTAAACAAGCTACTCTTGAACCAGCATTTGAATCAATTACTTCCACATAAACTCCTATTTCAGTATTTGGGAATTGTTCTACAAAAACAGCTTTGGTTAAAGCTTCTCCTAATACTTTTGATATTTCTTGGTCTCGCCTATTAGGCCCAGGTCTTTTTCTTTGTGGAACTGAAAAAGAAGTCATTCTATATTCAACTTTTATAACAGTTTTTAATGGATCTGCAGAATGTTTTGGTAAAGCTTCTCTTGGACCATAAACCGCTGCATAAACTTTATTTTGGCCCCATTCTAAATATGCTGAACCGTTTGCATTTGGAATAACTCCCACTTCAATTTTTAATGGTCGAGATTCATCCATTTTTCTCCCGTCTATTCTTTTTTTATCTTTTTTATAATCAATCATAGTTTCTTGTTTCATAATAATCACCTATTTTTTCTCCTTTAATAATTCTTCAACAGCATTTGTCAAATTACTTTTATACGAATTTTCGTCAATGAAATGAACTGCTTTTTTTAACAAATTAATGTTTCCATCTCTAGCCCAAACTCGACCATTTTTTCCAATAAAAATTTCGCAATTTGTTCCATTAGTAAGAACGTCTAACATTGAACCATTTTTTCCAATTAATCTAGGACTTCTAACCGCAGTTATTTTTATTACTTCGCCATCACCCATTTTTCTTGGGAATGAAAGATCAGCTTCTTTTAATTCGTTAACATCCTCAACTTTTGCTATTATTACATCGCCTAATTTTAGATCAGTTCTCATAGCTTTTTTTGGAATAAAAGAATCTGCAAAAGAATTTACGTCAACTCCATATCCTGCAAAAACTACTCGATTAACTATTCCAACTATTGTATCATCTCTTTTTGGAATATACATTCCTTTAAGCGCAACTACTTCTGCAATTTCGCTTTCCGTATTAGTTATTCCTAGAACTTTAGCATATATTTTTCCATTTAAAACATATACGTTTGGCCCAAGTTTTTTTCTTTCTTCAGACAATAATTCGCCCGGTACTACAACCTGTTTCATTAAATCACCTTTTATTTTTCAATAATTTTAACTATTATTTCCCCGTGTGTAACTGCACTTAATTCGTTTAACAAATCTTGTTTTAATCCACTGGGTAATTCAAATTCTATTGCTACTGACCCATCATTAAGCCATTGTTCTTTTTTTATTTCAAATTTATGAATTATTGAAGAACATTTACCAGAATATTGTGCAGGAATTTTAACCGCAAAATTAATTTTTTCCATTGAAATAGGAATAATTCTTTTTATGGCGTCAACAATTTTTTTTAATTGTTCTTCCGGACTTTTAAATGGATCAACATGAATTTTTGCTTGCTCCATCGCACTTTCTATTCTTGCAGGAGGATGAGGAGTATTATTTTGAGGATTAATAGCATTTCTTGAAATCAAAGAAATTATTTCTAATCTTTTTTTCTCAAAAAAATATCTTCTTTGTTCAGTTGTTAATTGAACTTCCCCATCTTCAATAATTTTTTTTGAAATTAATTTTAAGTCACTTGTTCCAAAAATAGTTTGAATTAGTTCAGGACTTTGTTCATCACCTTTTTTTGAATCCTTAAAAACTTTTTCATCCGCTAATAAATCTTCAAAAGAAACTTCTTTTTTTTGTTTTAAATCCATTGCTAAATTTGGGTCAACTAAAATTTCGAATTTGTGACCTTCTTTTTCAAATTTAGCAATCACAGCTTCATCCATTTTTACCATTTATATCAACTCAAATCAATAAAGGCCAAACCATTATTTTCACAGGCTGGCTGATTGATAAAAATCATTTTAAAATATTTTTTAGTTCACTTTCGTTTAAGAATCTAAAACCATTAGCGTCAATTATTGCAAATTCTACTCGTGTTAAAGAAATTTTTTCTTTTTCAGGAATACTTTTTGCTAAAGCTTCATAAGCAATTGTAATCGCTTTTTCTAAACTTAAATTTTCTTTAAAATCTTTTTCAAAAACATTCATTGCATTTTCTTTATTTCTTCCAATAGCAATTGACTTGTATTCTGCTAGTGCACCACTTGGTTCTGTTTGAAATAATTGAGGGCCTTTTTCATCAATCCCTGCAATAATAAAAGATACTCCAAATGGTCTTAAGCCACCATATTGGGTAAAAGCTTGTTTTGTTTCAGCTATTTCTTTTGACATTACTTGAACTTGTATTGGTTCAGAAAAAACCATTTTATTATCTTGTGCTTGTCTTCTTGCAATTCCAACTAGTCTTCTTGCATCTCCAACTAATCCTGCTGAAACTACTGCAATTTTTTCATCTATTTTAAATATTTTTTCTATTGATTCTGGTTTTACTAACCTACTAGAAATACATTTATCTGCTGCAATTAAAACACCGTCTTTGTAAACTATTCCAACACCAGTTGTTCCCTGGTCAACTATTTTAGAAGCATATTCTACCTGATATAATCTACCATCAGGAGAAAACATTGTAGAAGACTTGTCATAAGAAGGAACCTTTGATTGCATTGGATACATAAAAAAAACCTATTTAAAATATTTTATAACTCTAATAATATACTTTGATGTAACAATATTTATAAATATTCCCAAATAAAGAAAACTTGTTTTTTATTAACTTTACTAGATTACAAACCAACAAATCAAAAAATTTTAAATTAAAAATAATAAAATTAAAAAAATGAAAACTTACATATCATGAGTAGTCTTTATTTTTTTTATTGATCCACTCACAGTAATTGGAACTAGAATTACTTTTTTGTTTCTTATTTTTTTAATAAAAGCTAATCCTGCAATTAATTCTATTTCTTTTCCACGTTTACATTTCAAAATTGTTTTATTATTCTTGTATAAAACTAGTCTTGGATTTATTTCAGCTAATCCTTTTGAACCAAAAAAACTTAATAATTCTATCCAAAAACCAAAATAAAAATCTTTTTCAGACAATGTGTCCCCAATAATTTCAAGTAACAAATATCTTTTCTTTTCCCTTTGAGAAGAAGGAATTGTTTTTTTCTTTTTCTTTTCAATGTTCATAAAAAATCATTACTCTTATTTTAAAATAAAACTTTTTTTGATTAAATCTTTTTTTAATCCAAGCATTTGTGCAAAACATTCTCTTATTTTAGAATGTTTTAAATTAAAAGGATCCTTACAACCAGATGCCACTAAAAAATTTGTTTGCTTTTTATTACAATATCTTACAACTTCTAAATAATTTTTCCAATATAAATGTCTTTCAAAACTATTCTTTTCTAATAATTCTTCTAACATTAAAACAACAGTAGTATTATTATCAAAAAGTTTTTTTGCTAAACCCAAATCAAAAAATTGTTTATCATTACTTGGTTGTATTAAAAAATCAGCTTTTATTCTTACAGCAAATTCGTTTTTTTTAACAGATCCACCAAAAACAGCTTTTTTCTTTTTTTTTATTTTATTTAAATCAGTTTTTTCGTCAACTAAATAACAAGGAATGAATTCTTTTTTTTTTGCAACTTGCTCGTCAATTTCATTTTCAACAAGAACAATAACTTTTTCTTTAAAATAAGTGCCAATTTGAAGTAATTCCTTTACAGGTTGTTTGTAAACTATGTCTACCATACTCTCACAATCATTACTCTGCCTTTGGCAATAAACTAAAAATTATTTGCTAGCATTATTTTTATTAATTTTTTTCTTTCTAACATACTTTCGTTTATTACTTTTATTATCATCTTTACTAGTTCCACCAGCAAAAGTTTTTCCTCTTTCGGCCCTTCCTTGTTGGCCAATTACTAAAAACGATAATTCTTTGTCATTAACTATTGTTGAAGCTAATCTATCAACTAAGACAACTTCATAATAATGACTTCTTCCATCTTCAGCAACTTTATAAGATCCAATTGTTTCAGCATTCTCGAATTTTTTTGAAGCTCTTTGTTCAGCAATTGCTCTAATACTAACTTTTCTAGTTAATTTTGCTTGACCTTGTCTTTTTGGTCTTCTTTTATTTTTTGGTCTATGATAAGTTCCAGACCCTTTTCTAACTCTAACTCTTGCAACAAAAATTCCTTGTTTTGATTTATAACCAATTTTTTTAGCAGAAACTAGGTTAGTTGGTTTATCAACTTTAACAATCGCTCTTTTTTCTTTTCTAAATTCAATTTCTCTTTTTTGCATTAAAGAACCATAATTATAATTCTTGTCTTCAAGACTTTTCCATTCATTTTGAATTGTTTTTGAAATATATTTACTTGCACCCATAAAAATCACTATTTAATTGCTCACCAATAAGAAATCTTTCATTAAAAAGCATTTATAAAACTAACTATTTTATTCTTAATTTTGCTCTAATCACCACATTACTCAACCTTGAACTAGCAAAAAAATTAGCGCTCCTAAATATTTTTTGTGCAACACGATGCTTTAAGCCCACTGGTTTTCTAACAATCATTTTCTCACTAAACACTTAATTAATATTTCATTATTTAAAATTAACTATGAAACAAGAAAAAACTATTGATTTACTCGCAAAAAAAGCAAATATTTCAAAACATATTTTAAAATGTGATAAATGCAATAATGAAAGTATTATTAGTTTAGAGTATGGGCCACATAATTTTTGTAAAAATCATTTTAACAAATTTTTTAAAGCTAGGTTTAAGAAAACGATTAGAAAATATTCGCTTTTCAAATCTAAAGAAAAATTGTTAATTGCAGTTTCAGGAGGAAAAGATTCAATCCTTGCATTAAACTTATTACACGAATTTTATTCAAAAAGTAATCCCATGCAAGTTCTTATTGTTGATGAAGGAGTTAATGGATACAGAAATAATGCAATTAAATTAACAATAGACACTTGTAAAAAATTTAAAATAAAATGTAATGTTATATCATTTAGAGAAAAATTTAATATTACAAATGATGAATTAATGCCAATTTTATTAAATAATCCAAAACTTGGAGGAACTTGTGCTTTTTGCGGAACTATTCGTAGAAATATAATGAATAGTTTTGCTAAAGAAATAAATGCAGATAAAATTGTTACAGGACATAATCTTGATGATGAAGTTCAAAGTTTTGTAATGAATGTTTTTAACAATGAAATTGATAGGATAATTAAAAGTAGCGTGCAACAAAAAAAAGTAAAAAATATAAGCTTTGTAAAAAGAATAAAACCTCTTTATGAAACTCCTGAAAAAGAAATTATTGCGTATTGTGAATTTAATAAAATAAAACATTATTCTCAAGATGGTTGCCCTTATAGTTGGACTGCTAAAAGAAATGAATATAGAAAAATGTTAAACCAATTTGAAATTAAATTTCCTGGAACAGGTCATTCTATTTTAAGATTTAATGAAAATTTAAACAAAATATTAAAAAACAATGAAAACGAAATTAATATTTTTAATAAAAAAATTAAGGAGTGCAAAATTTGTGACGAGCCAACACAAAAAGAATTTTGTAAAACTTGTGAAATGATACAAAAGATTAAAAATGAAAAAACAAAACTTGAAAAAATAGTTTAAAATAATAATATAAAACAATAAAAAGAACAAAGAAATTAAAACAATAAAAAGAACAAAGAAATTAAAAAAATAATTTTTAAAATAGGATTAAATGTATTTTTTTAAAAATTTATTATTTTTTCGTTTTTTTATTAGAAAATTCTTTTTCAAAATAATTTGCAATTGATTTTTCAAACTTAGTTAACTCATCAATTTTAGCATCAATAATAATTGTTTTTTCCCCAATTTCTTTTGAAACTAATTCGTTTTGAATATTTATTTTTTCTATAGCTTGATTTATTTTTTGTAAATTATCATCCATATTATTTAAGAATTCTTTTTTGAATTGATCCAAAATTTTTATTTTTTGACCCAGACCATCTAAATTAATATCTTTTTCAATTGATTTTAATTTATTTAATTTTAATTCTAACTCTTCTAATAATTCATCAGCTTTTTGTATTGCAAGATTTTCTATTTTAATTTCTGCTTCATGCAATAAACCTTGAGCAATATTTTTTTCAAATTCAAGTGTTTTGTTTATCCTATTATCTAAACTTTCTAATTGAGTTTTAGCATCATCAATAAATTTTTGTGCTTGCGATTTACTTTTTATTAATTCTGAATTTACTTCAATAATCAATTGAGCTTTAGTTTTTTTAGCATCATCAAGATTTTTTTTAATTTCAATTAACATTTCTTGTTGTTGTTGTTTTGAAGATTCTATTTGAAAAATAATATTATTCAAATTAGTAGATTCTTTTTTTATTTCAGCGATTTTAGAATCTATAATAAAAGAAATTTCTCTTTGTTTTTGATTAAGAGCTTCTCTATTACTAGCCATCATTAAATCTTTTTGAGATTCTAAAAGAATTTTAAATTTCCCAGTTTCTTTTTTAACTGCGTCTTCAACTTTTAATGCGATTAAACCATCAATATCATTCTTTATTTTTTTCATTTCATCTAATCTTGAATTTACTGCAACAACAATCCCTTTTTTCCATAATTCTTCAATAGAATCATTTGAATTCCTTTCATTAGAATTTGTTTTTGAAAATTCGCTATTATTAACAAATTTGGACTCGGACCCTATTTTATTAGACTCACTATTTTGTTTAAATTTTAAACTTTCTCTTTGTTTATTAAAACTAGATTGATTATTCAAATTAGAATGTTTTTCAATAAAACCTGAAATGAACTTATCATCTGATTCCTCATCATTTTCTAAATCAGATTCATTTTCAACT
>JAQVNZ010000053.1 GCA_028702895.1 Candidatus Iainarchaeum sp.
GAAAAAAATCCAAAACCACATTATTGACTGGATCAAAAATTTATGAATCTAGTTTTGATGAAAGCAAAGGAATATTACTTTGGGAACAATTGATGAAAGAATCTCCTTATTCATTACGCCAATTCACAATTAAACAAATTAAAGAAAAATTAAAAGATAACAATCAAATAATTGATATTGGCTGCGGGGGAGGAATTGGCTTAGAAGAAATTTTATTAACATCAAATGAACCTTTTGACTTATTTGGCCTAGAAGTTAGCAAAAACTATTTAGAAAAAGCTAAAAATAAAATACAACATTTACAAAATAAATTAACTGATCAAAAATTAACAAATGCGAAAAACACTAAATTTTTAGTTAAAAATATTAGCGATGGCCCATTAAACAAAAAATTTGATGCAATATTCATTTCATTGGTAGTAAACCACATTTATGAAAAAGACAGAAAAAAATTTTTCCAAAATTTAAAAAAAATGATGAAACCAGACGCAACATTAGTAACTTTTCAATTTGTTAATCAAAGTAAATTTGAAAGAAGCCCGATGTGGGTAATGCACAATATCCCATCACACAAAGATTTTCCATATAAAAACACGTTTATAACCATGTTAAAAAAAGTTTTCCCAATAGTAGATGTTAAATTTAATGGAACAATAATAGTTTGCAAATTAACTAAATGAAACAGAATACCCTTTTCCAAAAAATCCTTGTGATTTTAAATTTAAATTAATTTCCTTCTTTAAATTATTTGATAACATTCCAGATAAAAAACTACTTATAAAAATATGATCACTCTCTTTTGAAAATCTTGTCCATGGAAAATAATCAAAATTAATTAAAAAAGAATCTGTTTTTTTTATGATTACCAAATCACCAAACCCTAATGCCGAACATAAATCTGTAATATAAGCTAAGTTAGAATTATTAGCTAAATCAAAACCCAATTCAAATGAAATTTCTTTTAAAATATTCATCGCAGTTTTATTAACCGACAATACACTTTCTAATAAATAAATTATACTTGCCTCAATTATAAAAAATCTTTTATCACCCATTTTTATAATTCCTTTATTATATGAAAAAATATTAGCGTCTAAAAAATGTTTAAAAGATTTACTAGAATTAGTTATTGGTTGTATCGTATTTATTTCAAAATAATCTTTATCTAAATTAAGATTATTTAAATTTGTTTCTTCAAGAACATTATCAAATTTAGCATCCAATATTTTTTTTGGCGCAGCCATAACTTCACATTTAGAATCGCCACTTGCTTGACATTTATAGTGTACTGCTTCAATATCATCTAAACCAATTATTTTTGACCAAATTCCAGCTATCCCTCCTGCTGAAAGAAAAAATCCTTTTCCCGATTTAGAACAAATAACAAAATTATCTAAATTAAATTTTATCATTTTATCTTCAGCGAAAATTTCATGAGTTATTCCAGAAGAATAAGTACCTTCAACAAATCGCGTTAATAAATAAATATAATTTTTAGCATCTAATGAACTCAAATTTGTTATTTGTTGTGCATTTGCAACCATCGCAAAACGATAACCAAATTTTTTACCTAATGAATACACTAATGCATTACCTTCAGACCCCAATTGATTATCAATTTTTTTTTCTAGGTTAACAAAAAAATCTTCAGAAAATATTAATTGTCTAGAATAAGCATTTACTTTACCAGAAATTTTAAAAGAAATAAAGCCAGGATTATCAAAAACTTGTGATTTTGAAACAACAAAGTTTTGAATAAACCATGCCGCTAATTTATCTTTTGCAAAAGCCATAAAACTACTCTAAAATAATACCAGTTTTACTAAGATCATAAGATTTTATTGAAGAATCTATTGGAGTATATCTCATTTTTCTAATATCAATTGTTCGGCTTAATGTGCCACCAACATTCAACCCTCTTAATAAAAAAACCCCGTCCGCAATAAACTCGCTAACTCCGTCAGCACTTAATTGTTTCCCATCTTCAGGTAATTCTGTTGTAAGCATGGATGTAATCTCATGTTTTTTTAATTGTTTAAATAAATGATATAAAACTGATTTTGCAATTATTTTTTCTGACCTTGGAATAGGACTAACTGTTTCAGCTATTTGCACCATTGAAAAACCTTGCCCGTCCAATACCCCTGATACTAGCATTGCATCAGTCAGTGTTGTTAGAGAATCTATCACAATTCTTTTTGGTTTAAAATCTTCTACCAAAGCATTTAATTTTTCTAAAAAAGAATCCCCATCAGTCACATCAAAATAAATTATTTTTAATAAGTTTCTTTGTTCTAATGATTCAATATTCCAATTAAAACTAGCTGCTTGTTTATACAATTCTTTTTTGTTTTGTTCTGTTGAAATGTATAATGCTTTTTCTCCAAAAAGAGTTGCACCATTAATACAAAATTGTAAGCACAACGTTGATTTACCTGTTCCAGCTCCACCAGATACTAGCACAATGTTTCCTTGGGGAATCCCGCCATTTAATGCTTTGTCTAAACCTTGTATTCCAGTCTTTGTTCTTTGTAATTCTTCAACCATAATATTAATAGTTAAAAACTAGTATTTAAAGATGACTAAAAATATTTTACTCCGGCATCACAGTTAGAAAAGGATTAAATTTAAAAGAATTATTTTTTATTAAAAGAGAACCATTTAAACTTTTCTTATTAATAAGATTAATAAGAAGTTGATTATATGTTGATTGGAATGAAAAGTATTACTATAACTCAAAAAGGACAAATTGCTCTGCCAAAAGAATTAAGGAGTACCAAACATTTTTCAAATGGAAAAAAATTAGTTGTTTTGTCGTTTGAAGATAGAATTGAATTAAGACCATTAGACATATTTAGCGAATCTTTAAAAAATTCTCTTTTAAGTGAACAATCCTTAGCAAAAGAATGGCTCACAAAAAAAGAGAATAAAGCATGGAAGAATTTGTAAAAGGCAACATAGTAATAATTAAATTTCCATTTAGTAATTTGAACTTTAAAAAACGACCCGCTTTAGTATTAGTTAATCTTTTAGGAGATGATTTAATATTATGTCAAATAACTAGTACAAAAAGAATTAATTCAATAGAAATAAAAGACAGTGATTTTGAAAACGGTAAATTGCACCAAAACTAGTTTTATTAGATTAGAAAAAATATTTACTTTAGAAAAAAATGAAGTATTATATAAAATAGGAAATTTAAAAAAAGAAAAAATTTTAGAAATAGAAAAATCTTTAATAAATCTTTTTACAAAATAAAAAAATCAAAATTTAATTATTATTTTTAAAACAATAACAATTACTAAATTTAAACAAAATTTTATTAATGATTAAAATTATTTTTCAGGCCGCATTTGTGGAAATAATATTACATCTTTTATTGATGCAGAATCAGTTAGTAACATTACCAATCTATCTATCCCTAATCCCATTCCACCAGCAGGAGGCATCCCATATCCAATAGCTTCTAAAAAATCATCATCTTTTGGATGTTGTTCACCCTTTGCTCTACCTTGTTCTTTTTGTTCTTCAAAAAACTTTTTTTGTAATATTGGATCATTTAATTCTGAATAACCATTACAAATTTCGTTACCATTAACATACGCTTCTGTTCTTTCAATTAAATCAGGATTATCACGATGCGGTTTACATAATGGAGTTGTTTCTTTAGGATAATCAGTTACAAATGTTGGTTGTATTAAATCATTTTCACAAAAATGTTCAAATAATTCTGCTATTATTAAACCTTTTTTTTGCATATCCACATCTATTTCTAAACCCTCTTTTTTTGCTAAATCTAACAATTCTTCCAAAGACATTTTTTCTACATTAATACTTGCTTTTTGATTTAAAGCATCAATCATTTTTATTCTCTTCCAAGGCGCTTTCAAACTAATTTCTTTTCCTTGATAAACAATTTCAGTTGTTCCCAAAACTTTTTGTGCAACATATTCTACTAATTCTTCAGTTAATTTCATTACACCTTGCAGATCAGTATAAGCTTCATAAAATTCACACATAGTAAATTCAGGATTATGCGTTTTATCCACATCTTCATTTCTAAAATTTTTACAAACAGTATAAACTTTATCAAATCCACCAACTAAAAGTCTTTTCAAATATAATTCTGGAGAAATACTCAAATAAAAATCTGATTTCCACGCATTACTTTTTGTAACATAAGGTTTTGCACTTGCCCCCCCATAAGTAGGTTGTAATGCAGGTATTTCTACTTCTAAAAAACCTTTCAAATCCAAGAATTCTCGCCAAACAGAAATTATTTTTGAACGTAATCTAAAAATTTCTCTTACTTCTGGATTCATTATTAAATCTAAATATCTTTGTC
>JAQVNZ010000054.1 GCA_028702895.1 Candidatus Iainarchaeum sp.
CATCATTTAAGGCAACAGACATAGTTCTAGTTGCTAGACCAATACGTTTCAAAGGTTCGCTTAAAAGAGTTCGAAGAGTAGTAGAATTAACAGAGGTTAGAAAACATTGGGATAAGGATCCCAGTAGAGAAAATGGTTTGCTCGCTTTAATGACTTATGATGCTGCAAAGGATTCGCTTGAATTACAAGAAGATAATTTGAAAGAATCAGATTTATTAAAAAAAATTCAAAAAACTTCGGGTCTTGGAATAAACGAGATTTGGTCTGAAATAAGATTAAGGGGTAATACAAAATTATTTTTAGTAGAAAAAAAGAATGAATTAAAATTACCTGTATTAATTGAATCCGAAAACACGAGTGTTTCAAATAATAAATTATTATTATTAAAAGAAAAAATGTTAGAAGAAGATGGAAAAATAAATTACGAACAATTACTTGGACAATTTAAGAATTGGGTTTTAAGAGAATTTATTCCTAATGTTCAAAAATCAAAAAATGAGTAGTTTTTATAAAATATTTTTTTAAGTTTTTTAGTTAAAATCATTTTTGAATTTTTTTAAACATATATTTTTTTGTCCTAGATTTAGTGTTTTATTTGGTTTTTATAATATTTTTTTATTTTAATTTATTATTTATTTTTTTTATTGAAAATATTATTGTTGTTAATAATAATAGTATAATGATACTAATGTTATTATCAGGAATTGCTATTCCAGTTTCACTTGTTTTGTTTATTGAAAAATGTGTGTCTTTAGAACATTGTTTGCAAGGTTGTTTTATTGTTGCAGTAATATAATAAGTTTTATTATTTTCTAATTCTTTTTCTATTTTGTAAGTTGTATTAGTATTACAATCAACATTTTTATCTTCTAATAATTTATTTGTTGAATCAAATAATTTTAGGTTTGCAATAGTTTCGTTTAAACAAAAAATGTTTCCTTGAATTATATTATTTTTTCCACTAGCAGTTAAATCTATAATAGAATTTTTTTCTACTCCTATTGGATAACATTTACAATTACTACAAAAATACCCGTCTACACAATCTTGTAATCCGCTTTCGCATTCTTCGTCTATGTCTAATATACCATCTCCACAAAAGTTTTCAGGAGGTTCGGGTTCATCTTTTTGTTCTGCACAAATATTCTTAAAACAATTTCTGTCACAACAATCTTCATTAGTGAAACAAAATTCTTCGTTGTCTAAACAAAAATCATTTACAAATCCCTCATTTGGTAAACTCATTTCTCCAACTTTATGCCAACCATAATCGCAAACATAATCGCAAATTTTTTCAGCATATAAATATCCAGTAAATTCTTTTTTTTCTACTAATCTTCCATATGTTGGTCCAATTTGAAAATAATAATCGCCAAGATAATCTGGGCTCTTTTCTTCGGGTCTAAACATATGTTCTTTAAAAAAACCAGGAAATTCTCGTGAACAATCATTTATACGTGTAGTTCTAAAATCACAAAAAGTTGCAGTTAAATCATTATAATAATTATATGCTCCGTTACCATACTTTATCCAACTTGAATCATTTTTATTTAGAATTATAGTGGTCCAATTATTATAACTGTGATCATTTAAATTTTGAGTATCAGAATATGCAAAATTTATTTCGCTTGGAGAAAACATTGCTCCATTTATTGGTGAATTAAATGTAAATACATATTGTAAATGTTTAAAATCTGCATTGCCGTTATTGGCTGAATAAGTATTACAACTATTATTTGGGATAAATTCAGAACTATTAATAAATTCATTTAAATTGTCTCCGTTAGAATCTAAATAAAGCACAGGATTATTTGTGTCATAACTAAGCTTTGAATTATATAAAAATCCAGTTATGCTACTAACATTACCAGTACTAAAATAAAATTTATCTCCACAATAAGCTAAACCTGTTGCTTTTTCAGATAAACGTGTAACAAATGGAGTGTTCCCATTCATTCTTACTTTATATAATCCACCTGAATAATTTCCTAAACTATTATCGCTAAAAATAAATTCTTTTTTAAAAAAGCTGCTCCAAATATCTCCTGCATCAAGATGTCTTCGAATAAATATTTTATTTAAGTCGTTTGTAAGTAATTCTTTTGTAACTTCATTATTAGTTGATTCTGGACTAATATATAATTCATTTTTTTTATTAAACCAAACTAGTCCACCTTCAAAACAAAAATACTTCTCAGAATCAAAATTTTTATCTAATGAAATAAAAGTATTGGCATTTTCAGGATTTTTTCTAAGATCACAATTGCCTTGAGCATTACAATTTGCAAAATATGCGTCTCCTCCACAAAAAAATAATCTTGTAAATGTTGGATTACGCACACCGTTAATATACTGTGGGCCTAAGTAAAAAAATGGTTTTGCATCAGGCGAATTATCAGCATTTTTTAAATTTATATAAGTTCCATCTTTGTTTATTCTAAGAATATTATCATAAGTAATTGAACCATGTCCTAATAACGTCCGATCAATCACTACAATATATGACTGGCCGCAAGGACTTTTTGATATAGTGGTAAAATGATTATCTAACTCAATTTTTTGTAATGAAGTATCAAACGATTTAAAATATTTATAATATGGTAAATTCCAATTTTTTGGTCGATAATTAAATAAAATATTTAGATTATTAAGAAAGGTGTCTTCATCATGTAAATCTCCTTCAACACCACTAATCATAATTCCGTTTGAAAAATAAATATTTCCATCAACACCCTTATATGCATAATCAAAAAGCATTGATTTTGATAAAATATCTTTTTCATGAGATACTTGAGGGTGATATTCGTACATGGGATAAAAATCTATATATTCGATTAATTGTGCTGGAGAAATATTTGAATCATAAAAATATTGTTTAGATGAATAATTTTTATAAGATGAAAAAAACAAAATATCTTTATCTGAATTATAGTCTCCATAGAGTGGTGACATACTTGGATTAAATCTTAAATTGGGATATCCATCGTTAGAAGAATTTTTTAAATTTTCAAAAATTATTTCAATTTCATTTAATTTTTTAAGTGATGGAAGATATAAATCATTTGTAACTCTTAATAAAGTGTGACCGCTCCCATTGTCCAAAAAAAGATATGAATCTTTTGTTTTATAATTGTAATAAAAATTACTTTCGTCATCATTAAAATTAGCTCCAACATAAATTGTATTTGTATCATGACTTCCACCATAAGAAACACAAGTTGCTCTCACGCCTGTTCTTGGGTTACATGAATAATAAAAATCATCAAAACCAAAATAACCTTCGCCAGTATAAGTTCCTAAAAAATATAAATTTAAATCACCTTCAATTGATTTGAAAAGTTTATCATCTTCAACAAAATAAACATCATTAAATCCACCAAAATCATTAGTAAATTTTTCTGTATAATTAAAAGAACTTTGATTTTGCCAAATATTACCATCAGATTTGTAAATTGTCCTAGAAATATTATTGTAATCATAAGTTCCTTGAGTAGATTTCAAAAGTTCGTTTGACTTGGTTTGGCCATAATAATCTCCTCCTGCTACAAAACTTTCTTTCCATGTAGACGTGTCTTTAAGTACTTTTAATTCAGTACTTCCTTCGACTGATTTTCCGATTCCTTCCCATTCATAATTATTTGTGTTAAGGCTAAAATATTGGTCTGAAACAGCACACGTGTTAATATAAGCGGTTGCTACATCTGGAGGGTTATCGAATTTATTAACAGAAAATAATTCGATTAATTGGTTACTATTTTTTAATATTTTAAATGTTTTATTTGAATAAGTTTCTTTTTCATTAACAATTAGATAAAGGTCTTCCCCACAACAACTAAAGTTAAAATAAGATAAATCTTTTTCCACAATAGTGTAAATTAATTCTGAACCATTTTCAATTGTTCGATAAACATTAATATTTCCATCTTCTTTTTCAGAAAAAAAATGGTGCCCTCCACAATAATCAAATACTTGTTTACCATCAGCAAAGCAATTCATTGATAAAAATAGTAAAACTAATATCACAAAAACTTGTTTTATCATTATTAATTAATGAGTTCTTTAGAATAAAAAACTAATCTTTTAAAATAAAATATATTTATGCACAATTGAATTTAGTTTCATTTTATTTTTTTTGTAAATCCAGTTATAAAAAGTTAATATTTATTTTATTTGTTTTAAAATATTATTAGTGTTTTCTTTTTTTATCGAAAATATTATTGTTGTTAATAATAATA
>JAQVNZ010000055.1 GCA_028702895.1 Candidatus Iainarchaeum sp.
CTGACACTTATCTAAACTATAAAGTTTGAATTTATGTGGATATTTTTCAAATCCTTCAAGAATTTGACCGCCAACGCGTTGAGTTGGAGAATTTTGAAGAATAATCCCTGTTTCTTTTTCCATTTGCACGAGTTTATCGTATAGTTTATCAAATTCTTTGTCTGAAATTGTTGGCTTGTCAAGAACATAATAATTATAACAATGAGTATTTATTTCGTCGACAAGTGTTTTCATAGTTTCCATACAATCTCCTTATTTAATCAATTATTTTAAGCGGAGCAATTTCAAGCATTAAAGTTTTAACACCAATTCCATTAAAATCTATATCTGCAGTTTTGCTCTCTAAATCAACATCAATAATTTTCCCCACACCAAATTTTATATGCAGAACATTAACACCAATTTTGAATTTTGAAAGGTCAGTTCCACTGTTTAATTTAACACTAATAGTGTTCCCGCTAATGGAATTTTTAACAAAATCAACTTGACTTGCCGTACTGCGAGATGCGTTTGAATTATAAATAGGTGTTTGAATAAATTTCTTTTCAAATCCTATTTCGCCTAAAAATCTGCTAGCAGTCATATAATCACGATGCCCGTAAAGGTATCTTGTTTTACAGTTAGTTAAAAATAATTTTTCTTTTGCGCGAGTTATGCCAACATACATTAATCTTCGTTCTTCTTCCATATCTTCGCTATTACCATAAGCACGAGATATCGGGAATATTTTTTCTTCTAGTCCAACAAGAAAAACTGCACGAAATTCTAACCCTTTAACAGCGTGAACTGTTGCAACTATAACATTATCGCTTGAATCTAAACTATCAATGTCTGCAATAAGCGAAACACTTTGCAAATAATCATTAAGCGTGTCATCGGGATTTTTGATTGCATATGTTTCAATCGAGTGCAAAAGTTGGTCTATGTTTAGTATTTTTTCAAAATCCTCTTCTCTTTCGGTGTTAAAAGCAAATTTAATACCAAATTTGTCAACAACATTTTTTGCGAACTCATTAAGTGGAGTTAGTTCATAATCTGAATATAATTTTTTATAAATTTCTGTAAATACCACTAATTTTTTTGAAAGAGAAAAAGGTATTTGATACATTTCTGGACTAAGTGCAACTTCAAGCATAGATTTTCCAAAAGTGCGAGCCGTTTCCTTAATTTTTGCTATTGAACTATCGCCTATTGCACGCCTTGGAAAGTTTATAATTCTTAAAAACGCTTGCTCATCTTTGGGATTTATAAAAAGTTTCAGATATGCCAAAACATTTTTTATTTCAACGCGCTCATAAAACTTAAATCCGCCAAAAATTTTATGCGGTATGTTGTATGCTAGCAGTTTTTCTTCAAAAGGAAAAGATAACGCGTTAAGGCGAAGTAAGATTGCAAAATCATTATAAGCATAACCACTTTTTTCAACAAGGTCGTGTATTGTTCGAGCAACAAAATCTGCCTCACCCTGCTCATCATAAACTTCCTTACGTTCAATAGGTGAGCCCTCTTCTCCATCACTCCAAAGAGTTTTATCTATGCGAGATTTATTGTGCTTAATCAATTTATTTGCACAGTTTATGATAGTTTTTGTTGAACGATAGTTGCGTTCAAGTTTGAAAACTTTAACATTTTCAAAATCTTCCTTAAAATTTGAAATATTTCTAAAATTTGCACCGCGCCAAGTATAAATACATTGGTCCTCATCGCCAACAACAAAAACATTTTTGTGAACGCTTGACAGGAGTTTAATAAGGTCATACTGTATTAGATTGGTATCTTGAAATTCGTCAACAAGTATATATTTGAACCTACGTGAATAACTCTCCTTTATATCAGGGCATTGAACAAGAAGCTCGTATGTTTTAACTAACAAATCATCAAAATCAAGAGCATTGTTTTCTATTAGATTATTTTGATAACCACTCATAATCTTAAAAATTAAATCTGCATCTTTATCATAGGCAAGTTCTTGTTTATATTTTTGCAAAGGAATATTGTTGTTTTTCATTGCGGAGAGATGGAACATAATTGATTTTTTTATTTTATCATCGCTTATGCCTTGTTCCGCTAGCAGTCCTTTAATAACTTTTTCGCTATCAGAATCAGAATAAATGGAAAAATTGCCATTAAATCTAGCATCTAATTTATTTATATATGCACGCAAAATTTTAACACACATAGAGTGAAATGTTGAAATCCAAACTCGGTCGCCACTATCGGTCATTTGCGTTATTCTAGTTTTCATTTCGTTTGAGGCTTTATTTGTGAAAGTTATTGCAAGCAAGTTTTCAGGAGAAACACCTAAGTTTTCCATTAAAAAAACTATACGATGTGTTAGAAGTCTTGTTTTCCCACTACCTGCACCAGCGGTTACAAGGACGGCACCTTCCGTTTGTTTAAGGGCAATAAACTGCTCTTCATTTAATAGCTTCAAATCTTCTTCTGTCATACCTTGATTATAGCATAAATTATAAAATTTGTAAATTCATTTAGAGGCATTAAACAACCAAATCATGTTCCTGTTTATTCCTTTCTTCTTTATCATAAATTTCTTTATAATGATTATATTTGGCGATTAGGTCAAAAAGATAAATTTGACGTTGTAGGGAAGACAGCATATTAAACTTTGGGCGGTCAATTAACTCGCCGATTGGCGCAAGTGTGTCTTTTTTATTTTTCAAAACATCTTTAATGCGTTCAATAAGTTGTTTATCTTCAGGTGAATCTATCGTGTTCTCTGCCTCATAAACAATATTACTTCGTATTTGGGCAACATCGCCCTTTAGGCGTCTTTTCGCACGGCGAGCAAGCAACTTCAAACTTTCAGAATTATTTTTCATTACCTTTCTCCAAAACTGATTAAAGTTTAACAAAATATTAGGAAAAACCTAACTATTTGATAATTTATTTATTGTCGTTTTATGTCTTTTTTTGACGAATAATTTTTTTTATAGTCGTCTTTCAATTTTGAGTATGAGTAATGCTTATAAACTTGACTAATTTTCAAAAATATTATAAACTATATTTAGGAGAAAAAAATGAAAGGAAAAATTGTTGTTATAACAGGAACAGATGGTAGCGGAAAAGAAACACAAACAAAACTCTTGTTGTCTTACTTAGAAAAACTTAAACAAAATGTTAAAATGCAAAGTTTCCCAAACTATGAAAGCCTATCTTCGGGACCTGTAAAACAATATTTGGGCGGAGAACTTTCTGACACAGCAAATGGTGTTAACGCTTATCAAGCGTCCGTACTTTATGCAGTAGACCGTTTTTGTACAATGAAAAAATATGAAGATTTTTTGAATAATTCAAATGCAATTTTGCTTCTAGACAGATATATGGAAAGCAGTTTAATTCATCAAACAACAAAGTTTGAAAGTGCTAGTGAAAAGCAGGATTTTACTGCTTGGCTTGAAAATTTTGAATATGGATTGATGGAAATTCCCGTTCCAAATTATATTATTTTTTTAGATATGCCACCTGAAAAAAGCATTGATCTTGCCCACGCCAGACAATCACTAAAAAGTGGCGAAAAGAAAGACATTCACGAAAGAGATAATCAGCATTTAATCTCTGCCTATGCAAATGGCAAGGCAGTTGCTTTGAAAAAGAATTGGAAAATAATATCTTGCGTTGAAAAGAACGGCAAAATTAAAACTCGCGAGCAAATTCAAGCAGAAATTCAAGAATATATTCTGCCACTTCTCTTAAAAAATTAGTTTTCTAAATAATCTAACGCGATAGTTCCGTAAGTTTTTGTTGATGATAGAACAAAATAGTTTTGTTCTATCATTTTCGTTTTTAACCTTTCACAAACAATAATTCCGCTTTCTGCAAGCAAATTCCTATCTTTTATAATTTTCAGTGCGGGAACATAGTGGTCGCTATTATATGGCGGGTCTAAAATTATTAAATCAAATTTATCACTTGTTCTTGCTAAATACTGCAAGTAATCAATTTTGTTAATTTCTATAATTGTTTTACATTTTTCAAGTTTAAGAGAATTTATATTTTTTTTTGTTAGCAAAATTGACTTTTCGTTGTTATCACAAAAAACAACTTTTCGAGCCCCTCGGCTTATCGCCTCAATTCCAACTGCACCACTCCCACAAAAAAGGTCAAGAACTCTTGAGTTTTCAATAAAAAATTGCAACCGCGTGAAAAGAGCTTGTTTAACCTTATCAGTTGTTGGCCTAATATCGTGTGTTGGGGG
>JAQVNZ010000056.1 GCA_028702895.1 Candidatus Iainarchaeum sp.
TCAATTGTACCGGTCGACAATGTCGGATCAAAATACGCCGATAAATCCTCACCAGTATTGATTATAATAACATCATCATCATCATCGGTGCAACTAGAAAGAATTAATAAATTACCACAAATCATAAAAACAATACAAAACATTAATGCAAGTATTTTTTTCAAATTGATCATACCTCCTATATTAAAATTTGTGTTTCCTAACAAATAATATCTACATTTTTAAACTAATTTAATTTTTAAGGAATATTTTTGCCGCTTCTCTTGTCATTCCATTTAATTCATTTGAATTAATCATTTTTCCATCGCCCTCATATGCACTTTCGCCATCAAACAAAATTTTGCATGCAAATTTATTATTTGGTACAGACAAAAAATCCATTAATTTTTCTTTTTTTATCCAGCAAACAAAATGTTCAGAATTTTCTTTTTCATCAAGGGTAGTCTTTTCATCATTTATTAATTCGCAAAAAACTATATTAAGGGTTGAATATCTGTTTACGCCCTTATAGTTGGCAAAAAAGTGATTGTGAAGTGTTAAAAAACTTATATTTAAAACCTTTACATTTAAATAACCCGTTTCCTCTTCTATTTCTCTTAAAGCAGCTTGTTCGGGTGTTTCCCCACTTTCTATTCCGCCCAAAACAAAAGATTTGCAAACTCTGTTTTTTGAATCAACGCATAGATATGTATTATTTACCTTGTTTTTTACTATTGCAATAACACTCTTTCTATTTTGAATAGGCAAATCGGGTCTTAAAGTAAATTCCCCTTCACCTAAAAAATAAGGAGCAACAACGGCTTTTATATTTAAACCGTATTTTTTTGCCAAATCAAAATGTTCTTTTATGTGCGCTGGAATAAGTAAAATTGCTTTATCACCGACATTTTCTTTTATGATTATTTTCATTTTTTCGGTTGATTTTGGATTAATGGCCATAACATTTTTATCAAGATTTTTTGATTTATCTTTATCAATAAGCAAACCCGTTGCGCCATATATTAATTCTTCATATAAATTAATTGAATTGACGATATCCCCATTTGTCAAACTTACTTTAATTTCTTCCATCCGTTTCTCCTAATTTAATTATGATAAATCAAAAGCGTTTTTAATGTACTCTAATAAATTTATTATACAAAAATATTCCGCCAATTGCAAACAATTAAACGGAATATTACTGATTGTAAATTTTGATTTATTTTTTTCTATTTTTATTTAATAAAAAACAACATTAAAAATTAGTTGATTTGGTTTATTTTAAAATTTAAAATATAACCGATATCTAAATTGTAACGGTGAAATTAAAGCAATAATTTTACATAAAAAAGAAGATTTTAATTATATAAAAATACATAACCTCGATGCTTCATATTTGGCTAAAAAAATGAATTTTGAATATCTTTCAAAAGATGTTTTAAAAAAATAAAAAGTAGTTCTTATGGGAAAATAAAAGGATTTGGCATTATTTATGTAGAATAGTTATCAAAATTAGAACTAATTTAGAAATTTTTATGATATAATATGAAAAGAATAGGAGGCAAAGATGTTAAATAAAACTAAAAATCTTGGACAGATTTATACACCTGCACACATAGTTAATGATATTTTAAATCTTGTCGACTATTCTGGTGAAAAAATATTACAGAAACACATTATTGATAATAGTTGTGGCAATGGTGCATTTCTTCAAGAAATAATAGAAAAATATATTTCCGCATACAAAGTTCAGCATGGATCACTTTTAGGTGTCGAGAGTGAACTGTCTAAATACATACATGGAATAGAAATAGATAAAGAAGAATTTATAAAGTGTAGGGATAATTTAGATAAATTAATTTTTTGGCAAGGTTTAACAGATGTAGATTGGGATATAAAAAATGCAGACACTTTAACAGTTAAAGATTATGATTTAAAAATGGATTATGTTGTTGGAAATCCTCCATATGTTAGAATCCATAATCTTCAAGATAATTTTTATAAAATAAGAGATTATAATTTTTGCAAAAATGGAATGGTGGATTTATTTATCGTATTTTATGAAATAGGTTTTAAAATGTTAAACAGTAATGGAAAATTATGTTATATTACCCCAAATTCTTTTTATTCAAGTGAAGCAGGAAAACATTTTAGAGAATTTATCATTAATTCAAAGCATTTGTATCATGTTATTGATTTAGGTCACTACCAACCATTTAAAGCAACTACATATACAACTATTTGTGCGTTTGATAACGCACAAACTTTTGATAATATAAATTATTCCATATATACAAAAGATGGAAAAATTCAATTTGAAGAAGAACTAAAAGTAATTGAAGCTTTTAACAATGGTAAAATGATATTAGCAAAAAAAAGAGAGCAAGAATTTTTAAAAGATATTGTAAATTATATACCTCAAAATAAAAATTTATTGCAAGTAAAAAATGGTTTTGCTACTCTTTCTGACCCAATATTTATAAAAGACTCATTCGAATTTTCTAATACCATTGATATTTTAAAAGCATCAACGGGGGCTTGGAAAAAATGCGTTTTTCCATACGATAAACAAAGTAAAGCATTACCTTTTGAAAACCTAAATGGTGAATGCAAAAAATATTTATTACAAAACAAAATAAAATTAATGGACAGGAGTATTGATAAAGGAAGCGACTGGTATGTTTTTGGGAGAAGCCAAGCGATTTCAGATGTCTATAAAAATAAGATAGCTATTAACACAACCATTAAAAATATTAAATCAATAAAAATTAACTTTGTAAAAAAGGGACAAGGAATATATAGTGGACTTTACATTTTAACAGATTTTTCGATTAAGACTATTGAAAATATTATAAAAACACAAGATTTTATTGATTATGTAAGTACGCTTGGGAAATGTAAAAGTGGTGGTTATTTTGCTTTTTCTTCAAAAGATTTAAAACAATATCTTATATACAAATTGGAGGGGTTAAATGAATAATAAAGAGTTTTTAAATGTCTTAGAAAAATCTTATAATATATATTTAAAAACAAGTGCAAGAAGTAATAAAAAACTTGAAGTTCTTCATGGAGAAATCGCAAAAGACTTATCTGGTAAATTAGGCAAAGCCTATAAAGTAAAATCATTGGGATTTGAAGAGGGTAAGGAAGGCAAAGTAAATGGAAGATATATGGAAAAGGCCGTTGATATTTCTGTCTATAAGGACAGTCAGTCGCTTGGTGGTATAGCTGTAAAATACATAATGAGTAATTATTCTCAAAATTCAAACAATTATTTTGAAAATATGCTTGGGGAAACGGCTAATTTAAGATGTAACAACAAAGCATACTTTCAGATAGTAATACTACCAAAACATCTTCCATATTTTAAAAAAGATGGCTCGATTAGTAAGATTGAAGAAATTACAGAACATAATTTATCTAAATATATAAAATTATCTGAGGACGATATAAATATTTATCTTCATACTCCTACAAAAACATTAATATATTTAATTAATACTCCCAAATTTGATAAATCAGTTATTGATACAAAAGAAAAATATATACAACATTTTTTAAAGGATGAAAAAATAATTACAAGTGTTTGCTCTGATAAACATTGTTTTAAAGAATCTATTATTCAAAATGATTATGAGAATTTTATAAATAAAGTTGTAAACTATTTTAAATTTCTATACTAAAAAGACCTCAATTGAGGTCTTTGTTTTTTGGTGTCCCCGAGAAGAGTTGAACTTCCAATCTTTGCCTTAGGAGAAATTACCCGCTAAGAAATGTTAAGCCATTATATCACAAAATAAGTAAAGTTACAACAAGATAAAACCCCGATAGAATAAGGCTTTCGGCCACTTTATACTCGCAATGTTTTGCAAAATCCAGCAAACAAGCAATCTTCAACTTTTTTAAAAAATTCGTAGGAAATTCGTAGGAGAATTTGCCATTTTTCCAAAAAATCGCGTTTTTGAGCAAAATTTGGCAAAAATTCACAAAAACCAAAATCGTTACAACGCCCTAAATATAAGGCTTTCAAGCACATCGCAAAACACAAATTCGTAGGAGAATTCGTAGGAGAATCGAAAACCTCTAAAATCGACCAAAAAACATACCCTAAAATCGTCAGTCCCCTAGACAAAAATCGTCAGTATCCTAAACAGGAATCTGACGATTTTAGTGTAAATAATTTATTTATTTTAGCACTATATAGATTCGGTTTTCTAAAGTGCTATTCGTAGGTT
>JAQVNZ010000015.1:0-5733 GCA_028702895.1 Candidatus Iainarchaeum sp.
CACTAACTAATCCCGAAGAATATGATTCAGACACAATACTTTGAGCTTCAATTTTTCCAATTAATCCACCAACTGACGAAACACCATTAACATCACCTAAGGAATATGATTTTTTAACGATTGCTTGATTTAAAGAACCAACCAACCCACCAATATTATATCTACCAAAAACATTACTTGAAGACTTAGATTCAGAAATTATCCCAGTACTAAATAAAGAACTCCCGATTAACCCACCAACATAATCATTTCCATTAACATATCCACTTGAATAACAATTTTGAACAGACCCTCTCACATGTCCAGCAAGTCCTCCAACGTCATCATAACCGGTTATATTTTGATCAATGATTAGAGTATTTTGAATAGTTCCTGCAGAATACCCAAATAATCCAACATAATTTCTAGAAGGTAGATAGATAAATAAATTTGAGATGTTTTTGTTATTTCCATTAAAATTCCCTTCAAAATAAGAATAATACCAATCATTTGAACTCCAGTTACCCCATTTTCCAGCAATAGGTTCAAATCCACCATCCCATTCTTTTGTTGGTGTCGCATCGATATCTTTCATTAAAATATAATTTCCATCTAATTTGTCGCGTATTTGATTTAAATCTTGTAATGAACAAATTTCTATTGGATTAGCATTAATATCAAAACAATTTAATTTTATTGGCACAATTGGTTCTTTTGCTGGTTCTGGGTTTTTTTCACATTGGATTGTTGTTTTTTGAGTAATTGTTTTTTCTAAACCATATTTTGTTTTATAAGTTATTTGAAATTCACAAGTTCTCATTTTTTGATTTGGCGCACATTCACAAGTGTTGTCTAATTTTATTAATTCATTGTTTCCAGATGGTATTGAACCATCATATTCATTAACTTTTGAATCAACAGTTATTTTTGTTAAAGTAATAGTTTCTCCAGTATTATTTCTAAAATTAAGTAAACCTGTTTCATTAGTAGTGTTTGTAATTCCTTCAACAATACTTATTCCCCCAGTTCCAAGTTGTCCTTTTAACTGATTATTTGTTTGAGTAATTTGTTGCGAATCAAAAAGATTTGTTGCTAACCCAGCAACAACTAAACCAATCACAATAACAATTGCAATAACAATAAGATATTCCACAGTACCCTGCGCACTATTATTTTGATGAAACTTTTTTGAAAAGTTTCCTATAGTGCCTTGTGCACTATTATTTTGATGAAATTTTTTTGAAAACAAAATATTTTTTTCCATATTAACAACTTAATTAATCATATTAATTACTGAATTATTTTTTCTTTTTCTTAACTCTAACTTCTTGTGTTAACATAAAAGATATTACCAAAAATAATCCAATAAATAATACTAATCCAGGAATTGTTTGTGGAGTTAAAGGCATATTAAATCCTGATCCGCCTGGTTGGCCAATATTAAATGTCATTGGATTACCAGCTGTTCCTGTAACATTTCCTTCTTTGTCTACTCCAAAGTATGCACCTTGATCTTTGAAAGCTTGGTTTAATGGTATTTGCATTCCGTTTTCAGGATACCATTGTCCCGTATTAGGATCAAACCAAAATGAACCATTTGGCCCTTGTGCGGTTCTTAGTGTTTCTGGCGGACCATTATTATATTGTATTTTTGGTATACCATTATCAGCACTAAAATCTAGAGTGTGTGATCTACCATCATCTGTTTTAAAAGATAATTTTCCTTCTCCATCTTGTGTTATTCCACCAACTATTTTTGAATCAGTTAAAATTTTTCCAGTTTCTTTATCTGTTACTCTAAAATAATTTTGGCATTCACCAGTCTCATCTCGTTTAGCATAGAATTCAAATATTTTTCCATCAGTAGTAAATTGTGTGAATGGCCCTAAGTGTTTCATTGATGTATTAAAATTTTCTACTTTTCTTAATCCGAGTTCGTCGTTTGGATAACCTTGTGCTTCTAAATCTATTGCTGGTTGTTCACAATCACTTTCTGGATCTTTTATTGAAGTTAATTTGGCTTTTAATCCTGACACGTCTTTTGATGATAATACCGCATCTTTGTGTTGTCGTAACCAAATAACAATTTCATTAGTTTCTGGGTTTAATACTATTGATCCATGTTCAAATGCCATTCCAATAAATTTTCCAGCAGGAACTATTTGATTAACATCTTTTTCTAATCTTGAATCCCAATACCCATCTATAATAAATCTTGAATTTAATGAACCATAAACTGGTACAGGCCCTTCTAATTGTATTTTTCTATCTTTAACAAAAACATTACCATATAATTCTGTATTAATCGCTTTTAAATCTCCAAATACTTGTGTTAACTCATCACCATTATAAGTTATTCCAGATTGTTTTTTTATGGCCTCTTGTACGCAAGATTTAATCATTTCATTTCGTATTCTTATTTCACCTAGAACATTTAATTCAAATACTGTTTCGCTTGTGCCTGGCATTGATGCGGTTGAAACTGTTTTTGGAACTACTTCTGCGGGAATCCTATTATCTTGTGTTATTAAACCAACTATTTCTTTTTTATTCTCAATTACTTTTTTACCATTTATTAATAAATCTCCATTATCATAATCTTTTGTAACACTCATATTACCATCTTTTGTTACTGAAACGCCTTCAAGTTTTAGTGCAGTTGGTAATAGCGTATCTTTAAACCAAATATAAAATATTTCTTTTCCACGAACACTACCACTTGTAGGAGGTAATAATTCTATACTAGCCTGTAAAATATTAGCATTTTTTGCTTGGTTTGAAAAATTATCAAATTCTTCTTTCATTTTTCCAATTGATTCCGAAATAGGATTTTCTTGAGAAGTAATATCCTCTACTTTTTTTGTTAAATCCGATATAGCACTATTAACAGTGTCATTTGAAAGAGATTCTTTTGATTGGCCCTTAACTTGTATAGCGCTTGGTGGAGAATAAAAGTGAATATAATATCCTTCTTTATCATCCACACAATCTTGTAATTTTGGAGTAATCATTATTTGTTGTATTCCCGACATTAACAGTCCAAATCCAGGGTTAATTGCATAAGCCAGTGATTCTGTTCCAGCAACAACAAACCCGGCAAAATCTTGAGACCAACCTAAATTTGTTTCTTTTAATACTTGTTCGCAAGTAGTCCCATCTCTTCTTGCTTCTGATAAATTTATTTCTTGTCCAGGAATATCTCCTGTTGAACCCTTAATATTAGAACCGCGAGTATAAGCAATTAAAGTTGAACCTTCTTTTGCAGCAGTATCAGAATCGGTTGCTTCTACAATAAAAGATTTTAAATTAACTGGCGCATAAATATCAAAACTTAGAATATCCTGCGAATATTTTATTCCAACAGTACAACCAGAACAATTTTCATTATGAGAATAAAACGCAATATTTTTTACTTCATCTCGCATTATGCCACTTAAACCTCCTTCACCACTAGCAGCTCTTAAATATTCTCCAATACTTGGCGCAACTGCATCAATAGCTTCTTTTACAACAAGATTTGGCAAGAATATTGCACTATTAATTACTTTTGATAATAATTCTCCTTGATCAGAACCTTCATTAGCATAAAAATCTGTGAAAGAATTTTTATAAACTTCATCTAATCCTTGTGAAATAACCATTGTAGTCCAAGAATCAGGTAACATGAATGCCGAGAATTTTTCACTACCAAAACCTCTTTTTGCTTGCCAAAGAACAGCTGGGCCTAATGCAGCTTTATAAAAAGCACTTGAATTTGTTTTTAGAGTAAAATAATCTTGTATTAATTTATTCTCATTAACCATTCTTGCATCAAGCGGTCCCAACGCAGTTCTTGCAACAAAATCAGCATTTTGTCTTAAACCCGTTGACAAATCATTATAATTAGTTAAAGCAGTTTTTGGTCTACCAACAATTCTACCATTCGTTATTATATTAGCAAATTCTTCTGGCATTAAATCTCTAACAAACGCATACTCTGAAGAATAAATATCAACTGTCCCAAGTATTCCTGGAGAATCTTTTATGAAATTAATTGTTGAAGCATTCAAAGGCATTTGACCAGAACCCGGAACGTTTACAGTATAAAGAGAATCTCCTAATTTTGCCAAATATGATTGTAAATCGTTAACACTTGCACCAGAAACTTCTAATTTAGATGGTTGTGGTTTAAAAAGTTTTAATCCTTTATGACCAGTTGCACCAATAGCACCACCTACTTCAAATTCAAAATTAGTACTTGCTGTTGCCCTAGCATAATCATCCCAATGACCATTTTTTGCAAATGGATCTAATATTCCTTTAGTAAAATTAAACGTTTGACCTGATGTAATATCAACAAATCCTTCAGCTGGTGCAAAACCAACTTTCTTAACAGCATAACCTTGTAAACCAGTTAATTCTGGATTTTTTTTAATCCATGCTGGAAAATCTAAAAATGTTACATCATCCCAATCTTTTACTTGACTAGCAACTTTTCTTGCATAAGCAACTAAATCATCAGCTGATTTTGCTGAAGCATCAAATGCTTTTTCCGCAGCCTTCATTTGAGCAGCACTCAAACTAGAATAAGCTTTAATATCTTGTAATGCTTTAAAAAAATCTTTTTTTTGATCAGCATTCAATTTATTTAAGGGACTATCCGGACCTAATAAAGCATCAACATAACCACCAGCACCTGATGAAAAAGCTTTATCGCCAACAGTAAACTCTGTAAAAATATCTCCAAAACCATTCTTTTTTATTAATTGTTGATAATCATCAACTCTTCTTTTACCAAGCAACACAGACGGAACATCATTAAACGCATCAGTTGTTTTTCTAAACCTATCATTAAGCCAAGTAACAACCTTATTCTAAGCTCCTCCACCAGGACCAATCGTATTTAAATTCAACCATTTACTAGCAGAGTTTAATAACATTGGACCAAAATTAGTTACAACTAAATCTGTTGAAAACCATTGATTAAATAATTTATCAAACGCAGAGTAAGAAGAAATTACACATTCAGAATTATTACAATTAGTCGCATTTTTTGCAATATAATTTGTTGTTCTAAAAGAATTTTGAATTTGATCAGTTGGTTCTAATTGAACCATTTTTACGATAGAATCATTAATATCAGCAACCTGATTTTGCATTGCCTCATATTCTTCTTTTGATAAATTTGTCACACCTTTTTTAACAAAATCCTCAAATTTCTCAGAAGTACTAACAAGCATATTAGCAACACCTTTACCTGAAGTCCTATATGCTAAACCATTACCATAAACTCTACAATTTTCTTGAGCAGTATCAACACACCGACCAACTCGTAGCGTATCTTCAAAAACAACACCTAATCCAAAAGGACCATCAATAGTTCTACCAGCAAGAAAACTAAATCTATCCGAAGTAGCTGCTCTTGAAGGAGCATCTTGTGCTACTGCTGTTTTACCATCATTATCCTCGCCAATTAATTTTAAATCATTTAAATCTACACCCGTAGCTTTATCGTTTTTATCATCACTAATTTGAGACCCCCTGAAATTTTCTTTAGTAAGATTCATAATAGCTTTTGATTCTGCTGGAGTTAAAGCTGAAACGTCACATTTGAATTCTTGAGTAGGAACATTTAATTGCGAAGTAGAATTTGTGTTTAAAGAAGGTGAAATAGTATTAATATTACTTTGAGAAGAATTAGTATTTATATTACTTTGAGAAGAGGAACTAGTATTTTCTGTAGTATTATTAAAAGATTAAATTGATTTTGGAGAA
>JAQVNZ010000015.1:5743-16604 GCA_028702895.1 Candidatus Iainarchaeum sp.
TTCCGATCTAAAAAATTTTTTCTTCAAAAAAATTATCCTTAGAATTATTTTCAATTGTAAACGCAAATGCAGGGTTATTAAAAAAAAGAATTAGAAAAATAACTCCTACAAAAAAACCTTTTTTAAAATTATTCATCCACAAAACCCACAAAACATATTATTCGTTTAAACTTTAAAAAACTCATTAAACTATTTTTAATCATAAAATTCATTCTAATAAATTATTGTCAAAAGACATTAATAATTGTTAGTAATGGCAAATCACTAACAAACCCATAAAAAATATAAACAAATAATCCTAAAGGAACCCAATTAAAAAAGAAAAATAATAATACTAAAAAAATTGTAGTAGAACAAGCAATTCCTAAAAACAATTTTATTGTTAAAGAATAATCCTTTTTATCTAATAATTCAATAATAAAACTGGCGAAAAATTCAAAAAATAATAATGCGATTGAAAGAATTATGGTAACAATAATTATTCGTAGTAAAGCTAAACCAATTAACAATAAATTTTCAAACAAATCATAATTTATAATATGCTCGCCAGTAGGCGCAATTAACCCCCCAATAAAAAAGAAATACAGGTAAGATGAAAAAATTATTAAAAATATTATAACAAAATTTATTAACAAACAAGCTTTAACCCAAGATAAATCATATTTATTTGAAAGCTTTTCTTTAATAGGAAAAATTATTTTATGTAAAATAAATAGAACTATTGAAATTGGGATTAAAAATTTTAAAAAATCAATAACACCAAAAACAAACCATGAAAAATCCATATAAGAATAAACACATTAAGAATATAATAATCTTTTGTAAACACTAAAACCAAGTAATTTAATAATTAAAATTTAATCAAAATAATTAAACGTTAATATAAATTATTAACATAAAAACATGCCAAAAATCATTTCTCAAACAACAATAATATTATAAATTATCAAATTGTTAATATAATATGGAATTACTACAAGGCCTTTTTTATGGTATTACTTTACTAGGATGTTTTCCAATAGGCTATTCTTTAATCAGATTAATCTTACCTCAAAAACAAGATTCTCCTTTAATAGACAAAATTGGGTATAGCTATGCTTTAGGGTTAATAGTTTTTTTACCAGGAATGATTCTAGCATTAATGGTTTTTGAAAAACTTTTTTTTATTATAACTGGAATAATTTATGCAATAATATTCACTATTTTTTTTATAAAAAGAAAAAGAGATAACTTACAAGACACTATTGAATTAACAAAAGAAAAGATAGTTGAAAAAATACCTCAAAAAATCTTAGACGAAGAAGAAAGAAACGAAAATTTGGCCAAAAATGTTTTTAATAAAAAACCAAAAATAATTACCCCTCAAGAAACTAAAAAACAACTTTTTAAAGAAAAGATGCCTAATGTAATTGAAAAATTAAGAGAAAATACTTTGAAAATAAAAGAAAAAAAAGAATATACTGATAAAGAAGAAACCCTAAACAGATTAAAGAATTTTGCAAAACAAATAAACAAAAAAAACAGGATTTTAGAAAAGGAAACAATTAATAAAAGCAAAAAAGAAGATATTGATGAACAAGAATTAGAAGAAATTGGAAATGTGAATTTAGATGACTACTGAAAAATTACCAAGACGAATGAAAAGGTTCTATAGAAAAGAAAAATCAACAAAAGAAAACAATGATTATACTAATAACAATTATGCTCAAAATGATAATTCAGAAAAATATTTAGATACAAAATTACCCTCAATGGAATATGAAGACCTTAATATTGATGAAAAAAATAAACAAGAATTAAAAAATATTGAACAAATGAATTTAGAAGAAAAACTAGCATTATTAGAAGTAGAAAAATTCAAAAAACAAAATAAAAGATTGCCTAATAAACAAGAAACTGAAAAAATGGCCGATAGTTTATATACACAATTTAAAAATAACCCAGAGCTTTTAGATAACCAAGAAGAGTCTGAAACAATGAGCAAAAGAGAAAGAAGAAGACACAAACGAGGTAGTAAAAGAAATGAAGAAGACCAATCTAGCGAACAAGAATCAAATATTAACGAAAATATTGCACCAATGGTTGGAGGAAATATAAAAGATTTATTTTCTGACACACAAATAAAGAAAACTAAAAACGAATTTGATTTAAATTTAGATTTAGACGAAGATTCTGAATTAGACGAAATAGGGAAAGGAGATATTGAAGAAATAAAAGAATTTGATGAAAAAAATTGTCCTAATTGTAATAAACCAACCCAGCAAACCATCTACTGTTCTAATTGCGGAACCGCATATTGTAAAAACTGTTCTTTAAAAAATAATGGAAGAGAAACTATTTGTCCAAAATGTAAAACAAAAAATATTATCTAAAAAAATATTTAATTAAACTATTTAAATATTAAAATAACACAAATTTTATTTTTTTAAACAGAATCATGTTTTTTCAACTAAAATACAATTAAACTCATTACCCAAAGCAGTCAAATAATCTGTTCTTAATTCAGCAATATCTACTACCACCCAACCACTAAAACCCATTATAAAAGGTTTACCCATCGCATCAGATTTATCAGAATCAGATAAAGTTATTTTCCCAAAAGAACTATCAACTTTAAACGTTTTTGGAAAAATATGATTTTCTAAAACCTTATTATCACTTGGTTCACAATAAAAATATTTTCTAGAAACATTCTTACAAACATTCCTATCAGACTCATCTATTTCCCAATCATCACACTCATGAGTTGCTAACAATAAAAACAAGTATTGATTCTCACTTTCACTAGTCATAAAAAAAGCATAATCTATTGAAGCATCAAATGGTTTTACTACACTATCAAGAGTATTAACAATAGCATTTCTTGTTGAAAGACTAATCTTTCGTTTATCAGAATAATCTTCTTTTATTAACGCTAGTAAATAATCACTTTGAAATATTCCTGTTGCATCAGATTCACTAATCAAAACACCATCACGCGGAACATTAACATAAGAAATAACTTTTAATAAATCACTAGAAAAATCTCGTGAATAAAAAGAATTTATTTGTGATTCAGTTTTAACCCCATAATTAATTGCAAAAAAGAAAAGAGTAGTACAAATTATTGAAACTATTGTTAGAAAAAAAATAGAATCAATTAATGCTGCTTGCCCCTTGGACCCAATAAAAAATTTTGATTTAAGAACCATATTACCAAATCACCATCACCATTAAACCAGGCAAAATAATCAAATATTCTTTTCCCGCAATATCAACCTTAGTTTGAACTGCAACAGGATAAAATCTTGTAACATAATTTATTTTATTATTAGTAATTTGTTTACCACCAATTTTTTGATAATAACAAAAATAAGCTTCTTCATCTCCCTTATTATTAATAGCAGTCAAAAAATTATCTGATGATTCAGGATTTTCAGCATCAACTTCTTTAAAATCATCTAAAAAACTTTTACCATTAGCAAACATTTTTGTAATAGTTTCATTAGAATAAATCGCGATCATGAAGTTTTCTGAATATTGATTAAATTTTATTCTATTACAATTATTTGAAAAAGCATCAACACTAGTTATTAGAGAATCACCCTTAATTTCTCTAGAAATATTCATTAAAGAAATATTTTTTTTAAGCAAAACATTTTTTTCAGTATATGAAGAAAGAGTTATAGAAAAAATAGTAAAAAATAATAATAATGCAACAATTATTGGCATTAAAGAAGGTAAATCGTCTCCAATAGAACCAATAAAACCTTTTTTATTAATTCCAAATTCAAATCTTTTTTTCAATAAAATCACCCATAAAAATAAAATAAACTCATAATTAAATAAAAAAATAATAAAATAAAACTATCATTTAACAATTACACTCTCATAATCAAACAAAAATATAACTAATTATACCCATATGATACACAATCTCCCCATGAAAAATTTCTTGTTTGAGTAGAATAATTTCCAGTTTGAACTATTTCGCCAGTAATAGAAAAACAAGGTTTTAATCTATCATTAGGAACAGGATTACCCCTTTCTTTTTTTAATAAATAACAACCAACTTTCAAAATATTTTCTTCACAATTATTCGCAGAATAAATTGTGCCTTGAGCATCAGTAAACGACTTTGCTAAAGTAGTACACGGAATAATATACAATGATAATTCGCCAGAATTAAATTCTTTTAAAGCAACAAATGCATTTGGTGATGCAATTGTTTTTCCTCGTGAAGCTTGTCTAGGATACAACGAAATTTTTTCAACCCCAATTATTTGATCAGTAATCGGATCACTTGATGCAATAAAACTAGGATCAACTAAAACAATTTTACCAAAAACATTAATGCTCTTAGCATCAATAACTTCTTTTTTATTATACTCGTTAATGGAAAGAATTAATTTGTTATACTCTTCAAAATTAATTTTAGAAAAATTTAATTCATAATACAATCTATTATTAGTCAAACCATAATTAAAATATTCAGGTATAGTAGTTGATTGAACAGAACAAACAGAATCATTAGATAATTGACTAGAAATCATTTGTTTATTTAATTCTAGAGTGCTTGCAGTCATATTTTTTAATTCCATTCCTGAAATAAAATTCATAAACATTAATGCAACAACAAAAATACCAGTGGCAAATAATAGCATTTGCATTTTACTTAAAATAAATCCTAACAATCACAAAACCCCAATTATTTTTTAAAAAAAACCCTTATTTTCTAACATAAGTACATATCTTTGAATATGTGTCTCCAGCCGCAGCAACATTAACTAAAACATAAGATCCTGAACTAAGATTAGTATTAGGTTTTGTTGGATCAATTGCTTTATACCCACTTAAGGATTCAGTATTAGTAGGACAAGAAACATTATCCCACAAAAAACTAGTATAAGGTGGTAAGTTTAAACATTTTTGTTTAGAAGCATTCGCAATTGAATCAGTATAAAAAATCATTACAAAGCAAGAATCTATTGCCTTTCCACAAATCGATCCACAATAACGTGGATTGTTTCTAATAGCTTCAATCTTCATTGTGGATTTAGTTTCCTTATAACAATTACTTGAATTTGGTCTAAAATCAAATTTATTAGAAGTTCTAAATGTTACAGTGTCCTCTAACATGGATTTGAATTCCACCATTGACTTATCAACATTAGCTAAACAAACTTGGTGATTAGCACTTGAAATCATTTGAGAACCAATAATTATTACAAAACCCATCATTATTATTGCAACTAATAATTCAAATGGTGAACTTGACTGTGCTTTTTCATTAAAACCAATTTTTTTACCAAAAAACATTATTAGAATAGGAAAAAGAAGTATATTAAAGTTAAGGAAACGAAAAAATGAGAATTACAAAAAAATTACTATTAAAAACTAAAAAAAGAAATTAATAATACAAAAATTATTTTGTTTGAACGTTCTTTGGGATAGATTTTTGTGCATTCTGATACATTGGTTTTACAACAAGAATTAATGCTAAAGCAGCTATTGCAAAAACTAGTATCATATAAACTGCTCCAAAATCCCCCGCACCACTTTCTTCGTTTAATAAACCCATAAAAAAACCTTTTACAATAAAATAATATGAGTAAAGAAATATATTAATGTTTTGAATTAAAAAAATAATCGGAAAATAAAATTAACAAATGAAATAAAATTAAAAAAAATAAAAAAGGTAAAAATAATAAAAAAATTAAAAATAATTCAAATTTTAAAAAATATAATAAAAACGATTTTTTAAATAAAAAATAAAGCTGGTAAAAAAACCAGCTCTAAAAATTGTTAACTAAATTATCTCGCTAAAAGAACTGCACAACAAGGAAATTCTTCTTCTCCACAAATTTCAGTTATCGTACCTTCTTCCATATCCCAAGAACTAGAATCTAATGCTAAATTAAGTTTATCAATTAATTCATTTCCTGTAATTGCACAATAAATTTTTGCTGTTGCGCTTGACGCAGTAGTTCTATTATACTTACAATAAGTATATTTTTCACCAGACGTACTATCAGTAGATTCACAGATTACTCTATCACCTAACTGTCCTGCAAAAATTACTACACTTTGTCTATCAAGATTTGATTTATTTGCTAAATCAATACTAGAAATTATTGTTTCTCTTGAATCCAAAGTAAATTTTTGTGCATTTGATTGTCCCGTAGGAGAAGCACTACTTAACGCAGCAGATATTGAATCAACTGGATTACTAGTAGGATTAAACAATCCTCCACCAAGAACTGACATTAAAACTGCTAAAATTGCTATTGCAACTATAGCCGCAATCATCAACTCAAAAACACTAAACGCCTGACCGCGCTCATCACGCCTAACTCTTTGAAAAAAACTTTTTCCAAAAGCCCCTTTTTGATTAACCATTAAATCACCCCAAAAAAATCAAAAAACATTAAGAATAATATAAAATAAGTAGTATTTAAAGATGACTTATTAGAAATTGATTTTTTTAAAACATAGTTTAATTATTTTAATTTAACAAATTTAACTTAAAAAATTTAATCTAATTTCTAATCCAATTTTGTTCCAAAAGAAATATCGCAAGTTATTATATTTTCTGGATTATCAAGATCCGGTTCACATTTAGCATAAACTTTTGTTTCAACATTTTGTTTAAACTCAACCATTTTACCATCCGCAATAATATTAACTGAACCAAGATTTGACTGGAATTTAAAACAATCAGCAGGATAATTTGTTAGAGATTGTAATTGACTCGCAGAAAACCCTAACCCGCTAACAAAAACAAGTGTTTTTGAAGCAACAACACTACCATTAGGAGTTTCTACTGCAGATTGAACAATAGAAATAAACTCGGCTTTAGAAACATCTATTCTAACAGATTCAAAATAAGTTAGAACAGAAAGAATAATCAATAAAATTACTAAACCAATAATCGCGTCCACCATTAAACGAAAAACAGCACCACTCTGACCCTTAACATCTAAAATCATTCAAACCACTTTTAAACAAATATTTTTCTAAAAACATTAAACATTCTTTTAATATAAATTTTTTTAAATCATAAAAACTTTTTAATTATAACATTGCTGTAATGGCCATACTCGCACCTAGTGCTGTTACTGCAAAAATAGTCATTGCAATAGGCAAGTATTTTGCAAGATTTATTTTAAATAATAAATCATTATCCTCTTGTATTTTTGTTGTAAAATAAATCATTATAACTACTATTTCAGCAACATAAACTGCTAAGATTAATAAGAATACTAATGGAGAAGCCATTTGTTGAAAAGTTTCAATTGTTAGAGAAAATAATTGATTCATTTCCATTCCACCCATACCCCCAGCTACACCCCCAATTTCCCCCGCATTAAGAGCATCCATTGCAGGATCTGTTACTACTCCCGCAAGAGTCATCATAACAACTTTTTGCAAAGCAACTGTTATTCCAAGTACTATTGGCCCAATAAAAACTGACATCATTAACATGGTCGAAGATACTTCAGAAACCATCGCTTTTAGAGATTTGTTAACCTTATCCATATTATCCATTTGTAATGATAGTGACATTAAAGTTCGCGAAGCAACTTCTACACCTAAAGAAACAGAATCAACTAATAATTGCATTGAGGTATTAAGAACTTTTGATGGAATTCCTTTTAATGAACCATAAATTGGATCAAATATTGCTAAGTCTAGTGGCATACCCATTAATTCAATATTCTCTACTGTTTTACCAAAAACCCTAGTACTAATTAAAAGATTTGGCAAGAATTCTTTTGCATGTTTTAACGCGTTCTCAACAGGTTTATTCTCACCCATTCTAGAGGCAATAACATACATTGATTCTTTGAATTCATCCTCCATTTTTATTATATTTAATTGTGCTTTTCTCTTGTAAATATTTCTATAATGTAATAGTAATGAAACAAAAACTGAAATTGTAATAATTATTCCAGACCAAAACAAATATTTTGTTGGGTCAGTACTAGGATTAGTTGTTAGCATTAAATATTCTCTTGACGCTTGATTATATGCTAGATCCTCAGGCACTCCTTCATCAATCATTTTTTTGTACATATCACCATTTTTAATATCAGATCCAATTTGAACAAAAAATAAATCTATAATAGGAGTACCAAATTCGGTTCTACTATATCCTTGATCAACTAATATGTCTCCAAAATCTTTGTCTGGAGCAAGTAATTGAAATGGTTCTCCAAATTCATCGCTAATCAATAAAAATTTTGGTGGCAAACCATACAACGATAACCCAGCTGAAAGTAAAACTCCAACAATCAAAACTATTACTGCAACAAACCTAACATCCATTCTACCCTTACCTATTTCCATAGACCATTTTTTAGGTAGTTCAACAAAATCATCATTTATTATAGGGGCCTCATAAGTAGGTGGTCTTTTTGATACAACACTTTTTGCAAAAGAGAACGCAATTATTGGTATACCCACACAATAAATAATAAATAATACTAACGGATTTGCAAAAGGACTATTAGAAAATGCTGACCCAACTGGAAGAATTATTATTAAAATTAAAGGTAATAATATTCCTAAATAAAATAACATTACTGCTGGTTGATTTAAAGAACGAGCATATTCCTCCATTTTTTCTTTAACACTCTCAAGAACATCTAGCATTGTTTTATCCAATAATTCATATCGCCTTGATTCTGTTGGCTCCATTACACTAGCCCTAATCTTCATTAAAGCTTGTTTTAATTCAGAAGAATAATCTCCCCACCTATAAGCTAAATTATCTAATCCAGTAGCAATTGATTCATGAATACCAATTTGAAAATCCCAAATAAGACGTTTAAATTCTACTGCAACTTTTCCCTTACCGTGTTTTGCTGAAAATTCTATTGCTTTTTCTAAATTAGGAACAAGCTTCATTGACATTATCATATACCCAACCATTTCAGGAACATAAGTCAAAGCCTTGTTTTTTTCTTCATTAGCAGCATTTAACGGAAACGAATAAATCATATACAATCCAATTCCAAGAACACCAAAAAGAATTAAACAAATTAAACCAAAAAACATCATTGTTACTTGAGTATCAAAACCTGCCAGTGCGAAAAGAATTGGGTCACCAAAATATTCTGCAGTATCAATCGCACCAACTTGAAATCCTACACCAAAAATAAATAATAATATAATAATTAGAGTAATTGGAATAGAGTATAATAGAAAAGATCCTTTTAATGCGGCCATAAAATCGCCAGCATTAAGTCTCCAACCAAGAAAATTAACTGCTTGTTGATGTTCATTAGAAAATTTTGCATTCTTTCTAAAAGAAGGAAATTTTCTACCCATTTTAATACAATAATCAACAAAAGGCGGATTTTTTTCAATCATAATCCTGCCTTCGCTCTCGTCAGAAAAATCAGGACTAGATGTTGTAATACCCTGATAAATTTTCCCAGGAGAATTTGAAAACGGATTAGGAATATTTTTTCTAGCCATAAAAATCAATTTTTAATATAAATTATAATACTCTATCTAATTAAATTATGATAAACTACTTGCTAATAATAAACAAAAGAAGTATAAAAATGATGCGCAAACAATATTTTAAAAAAAATAATAAAATATATTTACCAAAAATTAAAAGAATATATTTTTATTCATCAAATAGTATTAATTAATCATGCAAGAAAAAAATTTGACTATTATTTCAATTATTTTTTTCGCAATAATATTAATTTTATCATTTATTTTAATTATAACAATTTCTTTTGAAACCCAACTTATTGAAAATAATAATAAAATTAATTCTAATTTAATTAATTCTAATCAAAAAAATTTATTATCATTACAAGAAAATAATGAAATATTTTTTGACAAACCTTATTTTAAGCAAGTTTTTTTTGATGACCCAGGATATGTAATTTGTGACGATGGATGGCATTGTATGGGAGAATGTATTCCCGCAACAAGTTATTGTGATTTAAGCGGAGGTTGCCAATCATATGGAAGCGGAACAGTTTGTTCAGATTGGTCAGACCCAGGTGATTGTGATCCTAATAATAATGCTTGTGTCCCCGCGTCTTGTGAAGGTAATTGTGGTGGTCTAGCTGGAGGAATAGGCGGCGCATGTTTTTGTGACGAAGTTTGCACTGGATATGGAGATTGTTGCCCAGATTATGAGGATTTTTGCACACACCAAGAATGTAACCCCGATAATTTTACTTGTGAATTAATAAAAGAACCAGGAGACGACACTTGTTCAGAAGATACTAATTGTTTTCATCATGAATGTAATTCCATTAGCCTTACTTGTGAAAAAAAAGCAGGACCAGGAGAAGACACTTGTGAAACTCCCGAAGACTGTTATGAAATTTGTAATGTTGACAACGAAAAATGCAAAATAGGAGATTGTAATCCTATAAAGGTTTGTGAGGGTTGTGATTGTGTCGAAGATCCTAATCAAACAGTTTGTAGTGGAAAAACATTTGGCAATGAATGTGAGGATAGCGGATATTGTCAAAGTATAAATAGTCATTCAGAATATTATTGCGATGTTACTGGAGCTTGCGTCTACTACGGCTCAACTTGTGATAGCGACTATCATAGCGAATGTAATCCTAGTGATAATACTTGCGAAGCATTTTCTTGTAAAGATAATTGTTATGGATGGTATGAGGATTATGCGGGATACTATTGCGAGTGCAATGATTGGTGCACCGACTGGGGTGTTTGTTGCCCAGGTTATAATGAATTTTGTGCAAAACATTCAGAGTGCGATTTAGACACATTAACTTGTGTAGAGGTTAATGGCCCTGGAGAAAATGAATGTGAACCGGGTAGTAGTTGTTTAATTACTTGTGGCGATGGGACTAAGTGTGATCACGAGTGTAGTGCC
>JAQVNZ010000057.1 GCA_028702895.1 Candidatus Iainarchaeum sp.
ATCATTTTTTAATTTGAATTTAGACCCAATTTTTACAGTTTTTCCCATTTTTTCTAAAGTTTTTGCGAATGCGATGTCTAGTGGAGTATTATTTATTGTTAAATCATAATATTGGCCTTTTTTTAAAAATAAGGTTATTTTTAAGAGATCATTTTGATCTAGGCCCAATGGTGGCCAAGAATGTTCCATAACGCAAATGCTTGGTAGATTATTTGTTTCAATAGTTGCAGCTTGGTCGATTATAAATTTAGCAAATGTACTATATGTATCAAAAAAATACTTTTTTTTAAAATTCTCTTTTTCTTGATTTTGTTTTATTTGATCTAATTTTTTTGATAAAGAGTCTATCCAAAACTGATTAATGGAATATTTTTTATTATCTTTTTGAATTAAATTTTCTTGTTGCATTTCTTGTATTGCTTTGTGTGTTGCTTGATAAGATATATTTTTTAATTTTTTTATTTTAAAATGAATTTCTTTTAAGGTTTGTGGTTGAAGTTCTATTAGGTTGTCTAAAATTAATTTTTTTGTTGAATTTTTATTAAGTATTGGTTCTAATATTGAATCCATTATTTATTATTGTGTTTAGTTGGTATTTAATTCTTTTCTGTTTTCATATTTCGAAGAAAAAATTAATTTTAAACAAGTTAGACTTTTATTTTAACATTCATCTTGTTATCGTAAAACTTTTTACTTGTTCTAATAAGTTTTTTGCATTTTGATTTTTTTCAAAGTGGATTCTAGTCGGTTCTAATAGTTCATTAATGTATCTTGTTGTTGCTTGTTTTAGATCCATTGGTTGTAATTGTCCGGATACAAATTCTTTTTCTAGTTCTAAATAATTGCTGTATTCTTTGTCTTCGCCAAATTTTGTTGGTCTTTTGATTTTTATTTTATCAAATTTTTCAAAAATAATGTGTTTGTTGTATTCTAGTATCGGATTTTCTTCAACTATTTTTAATTATTTTTTTAACTTTTTTATCAATTGAATTAAGCTTAAATAAAGTTCTTATGCGTAAGTTTTTATTTCATCCTTTAATTTACTCAAAAATTCTGACAAATAATATGTTTTTTGTTTTCCTTGTCTATCTCTTACAGATACTGACTTGTTAGTTGCCTCTTTTTCACCAATTACAACAATGTATGGGATTTTCATTTTTTGGGCAGCTCTAATTCTATAACTTAATGATTCATTTCTATTGTTTAACTGACTTCTAATGTTTTCTTCAACAAAAGTTTTATGAACCTCTTTGGCATATTCGGAAAATGCTTCTGAAACTGGGATGATTTGAACTTGTTTTGGTGCTAACCAAACAGGAAAAGCGCCACCAAAATGTTCAATTATTATTCCAACAAATCTTTCAAAACTTCCAAATGGAGCTCTATGAATCATTATTGGCCTATGTTTTTTTCCATCTGTTCCAGTATATTCTAAGTCAAATCTTTCTGGAAGATTGTAATCTAATTGTATTGTTCCGGTTTGCCATTCTCTTCCAAGGGAATCATTTACAATTATGTCTGCTTTCGGCCCATAGAATGCAGCATTGCCTTTTTCTACCGTATAATTGATTTTCTTTTTCTTTAAAACTTCAACTATTTCTTTTGTTGCAATTTCCCATTGTTTTGGGTCGCCAACATATTTATCACTATTTGGATCCTTTACTCCAACTCTTACACGAAATTCTTTTAATCCTAAGATATTCATTACATAAATTACTAAATCAAATACTCCTTCAAATTCAGAAATTACTTGATCTTGTGTGCAGAAGATGTGTGCATCATCTTGAGTAAATCCTCTTACTCTTAATAATCCGCTTAATTCTCCACTTTTTTCATATCTGTAAACGGTTCCCATTTCGCTTAATCGTATTGGTAAGTCCCTATAACTTCGTAGATCTTTTTTATAATATTGAATATGAAATGGGCAATTCATAGGTTTTAGATAATATTCTTCGTCATCAATTTTAATTGGAGCATACATCATTTCTTTATAATGTGCCAAATGCCCTGATGTTGCAAATAATTCGGTTTTTCCAATGTGTGGAGTAATCAAGAAATCATATCCTCTTTTTTGTTGTTCTTGCATTAAAAAGTTTTGTAATTGAATTCTTAACATAGTTCCATTTGGTGACCAAATTGGAAGTCCACGTCCAACCAAATCACTAATCATATAAAGATCTAAATCTTTTCCAAGTTTTATGTTAGAATTTTGTTCTGCTTTAAGTCTTTTTTCTTGCCAATCTTTTAATTCTTCTTTTGTTTTGAATGCAATTCCATAAATTCGTGTTAATGAATCGTTTTTTTCATTTCCTTTCCAGTAAGCATTCGAAATTTTTAGTAATTTAAAAGCTCCAATGTCATTTAAATATTCTAAATGCGGTCCCTTGCACATATCTGTAAATTTTCCATTAGTATATGTGTTGATTTTATTTTCGCCAATTTTTTCTAAATCATTAATCATCTCAATTTTGTATTTATTGTCTTTAAATAATTTTTTAGCTTCTTTAATTGAAATATCTTTTTGAACCATTTTATCGTTACGTTTAATGATTGCTTTCATTCTTTTTTCAATTTCGTCTAAATTATTTTCTTTGAGTGGTTTATCAAGTGCAAAGTCATAATGAAATCCTTGTTCATTTGGTGGGCCAATAGCGATTTTTGCGGTTGGATAAATCTCTAGTAGTGCTTCTGCAAATACGTGTGCGGCGCTATGCCATAATTTTTTATTGTTTTCTTTTGATTTATCCATAATTAATCCTCCATTTAAGCCTTCGAAGGGACTCGAACCCCCAACCTGCGCTTTACAGGAGCGCTGCTCTACCACTGAGCTACAAAGGCATTTATTTAAAACAAAATCTTGAATAATAAATGTTGGTTAAATCTAAATTATGATCATATAAACGTTTTGCGATTTGAGAACTTTTTTCAACAGCTTCTTTGCCACACACAGGATAAAACTGGATACAACTTTTTTTCCCGAGTTTTTGTGCAACATTTAAAATTTTTGTGCAAGCTTGTACACAGCGCATGTGTCCTGTGCCTTTTGATTCTTCGGAAGAAATAATTTTGAAAGATTTATTGTTTCCAAAATTTACTAAATATGTTTTTTTGTCTTTTTCTTTGTATATTTTTTGTTTTTCAATAAACTTTGTTTTTTCTTTCACTAATGCTCCGCAAAGTTTTTTTTGACTAATTACTATTACTGGAACATTTTTACGTATTGTTTCTCGTGAAATAATTTGTTTTCTAAATTCTTCAGGTAGAATATAATTTTGGTATAATTGAGTTCGTTTTTTTTGATCCAATTGTATGTCGTTAATAAATATAATAAGACTCATTTCTTTACCCATTGTAACTAATTTTTCGATTGAATCTAGGCTTAATTTGAATAAAGAGAGTGTCTCTTTTCCAATTGAAGACCAATTTTTTGGATCTGGTAAATAATGTCCTCCTACAATTAACACATTGTCTTCTGTTTCTTGTAGAATAGTAGAAATATTTTTATTATTTAATTCTGTACTTATTCCATTATGGATAATGCTTTCAGATCCTTTCCCACAAACAATACTTGGGGCGGTTTGGTTTGGTAAATTATTAGGACTATTTTTTATCCACCATGATTTTTTTTGAACTTTAATTCCTTTTTTTTCATCGAATGAATCTAATAAAAAATATGATGTGTTTATTCTCAGTTCTTCTTTAGATTTTGATAACCAAATTTTATTTGTTATGGTGTTGGTTTTTTGTTTCATATAATATACTCTTTTTCGATTATTAATATCTCTTTGGTTGATTTTTTATCAATCAAATAGTTGATTTTTATTTTAGATTAAAATAAAATTTTTTTGTATGTTATTTATTTTGATTTTGTGAACAAACATGTTGGTGTAATAATTTTTTTTATCTAGTCGAGCGAGAAAACTGCGTCTTTTAAGGTGCGGATGAAAGCGAGATATTTATCTATTTCTAAAAAGCATTATCCTAGCGCGACGTGGTGCTGCACGCGCCACTTTAGTTAGTCGCGTTTAGAGGTTTTCAACCATGAACAATGATTTAGTAAG
>JAQVNZ010000058.1 GCA_028702895.1 Candidatus Iainarchaeum sp.
TAAACATATATTTAATACTGTTAAAGAAAATAAATATATTCAAATATCAAAAAATATTATTTTAGATAAAAAATTTAATAATAATTTATTAAAAACAGATAAATTTAATAATTTAATTAGTTTTTATACAAAAAAACTAAAAAGCCCCAGTCGAATAATTATTCGCCCTAGCGGAACAGAAGCAAAACTTAGAATAACCGTTGAAAGCTCAGATAAAGCAACATCTTCCATTTTTGCGGTTGACTTAAAAAAGAAATTAACAAAATTATTAAAACAAACAAGTTAAATAAAAAACAAATAAATAATTAAAAAAATAAAAATAATTAAAAAATAATTAAAAATTAAATAAAAATAAATAAATAATATTTAATTTTGTTAAAATAATTAAAAAAAAGAATATTTGAATATTCTTTTTTGATTGTTTATTTAATTATTTATTTGTTTAGAAATTTCTTCTTTTTGATTTTTTATATATTTCGTCCACACTATCCAGCCGTAGATTGAGTTAATTAAAAGTGCAAGTGTTTTCACAAGCATTATATAATGCCCATTCATTGCCCATAAAACGCCTTCAACTATAATGTATATTATCCAAACAATCCATTGCTCGCGGAAGCGAAATAAAATTAAAAGTCCGTTAACCATGCCAAGTGCCGCAACGCAAGCATCAACATAAGTTTCTTCTCCGCCAACGAATTGCAACAAATATCCAATTACCACGGTGAAAATTATAACAGCAACGGCAATGATTACATCTTGAATAACTGTAAACTTTCTCACTTTTGTTAAAACGCTTTTCTTTTCATCTTTATGTTTTGTCCAATAAACAAAACTTATTATATCAACAGGTATCCAGAAGAAAAGAGAAATACAGGCAGTGGCTAAGTCGCCAAGGGATAAGAAAATCACAAATTCAGTGATTTCTATGAATAATAGAGAAACTAAAAAATTCCAACGACTTTGTTTTGCTATTAAAAGTTCACAGGTTAAAGATGCAAAAATTGCTAGAATAGTGCATATTGTGAAAACTGTGTTTCCAACAAAACTATCTTCGCCTTCGATAGAAATTACATCATCAAAACAAAAAACTAGAAGCCCTAACATAATAAACATAGAAGATAAATACCATATCTTCTCGTAAGTGGAAAAATAATTCCACAATTTTTTTATTTTTTTCATTTTTGTCCTTATTACATTTCGGACACAGGATACACCATAACCAGCGGAAGCGTAAATTCAAAAAGATTTTTCACCATTTTAACAATTTGGATAAGTTTTTCACTTAAATTATAGTTATCATTGTCCAATATTTTAACTTCGTTATAAAATTTATTGAAAACTTGCGCCAAATTCAGAAGTTCACGTGCAATAAAACAAGGTTCCGCCTTTTCTTTTGAAGATAGGATAACTTGATCAAAACTATTACAAATTTTGAAAATCTCAAAATAAGTTTCATATATATGTTCAAGTTTTTCCGTGCTTCCAGTATTTGTTTTTTCCATAACGTCAAACTTTCGCAAAAGCGAACAGCAACGCGCATAGGTATATTGCAAATATGGAGCAGTTTCTCCATCAAAAGAGATAGCCGATTGCAAATCGAAAACTTTGTCTTTATTGCGTTCAACCTTTAAGATTGAAAAGGCAATAGCACCTAACGCCACTTGTTTGGCGACATTAGTTTTGCTTTCGAATTTGAATTCTTTGTCTTTGATTACTTCTTTTGCTTTATCTAATGCGGTATTGAAAATATCAACAAAAATGGCTTGCTTGCCTCTACGGCTTGCAATTTTACCTTCGGGAGTTGAAAACATTCCAAAACTGATATGGTGTAAACGGCTTGCATATGGTTTGTTGAGCATACTACAAATTCTGAAAAGTTGTTCAAAATGTAGTTTCTGCTGAACTGCAACAACATAAAGCATTTCATCAAAAGTATATCTATCGAAGCGGTCTTGAACGGCGCACAAATCTCGAATAATATATGTGCTTCCGCCATCACTTCGCTTAACAACTTTTTCTGGTAGATTTTCAATTCCTAAGTCAACAACAACCGACCCATCGCTATCTTCGCGAGAAATTCCCGAACTTTCTACTTCCCTTAATTGTTTTTCAATTTGACTGTCATAAAAACTTTCGCCACGCCAATCGTCAAACTCAATACCGATAAGATTTATAATTCTTTTACATTCTTTAATAGAAATATCGATAATTATTTTATAAATCTCATATTCTTCGCCCATTTTTTCTTCAATGCACTTCGAAGCATAGCGTGCCTTTTCCATAAGTTCTTCGGTTTCGTTTGATGAAAATTTAACGTAAAGGTCTTGAATTGCATCAATTCCGTTTTTCTTTATATCATCAATATTGCCCCAAAGCCCAATTGCAACAACCATTTTCCCAAAAGGTGTGCCATAATCTCCAAGGTAGTTTATACGAACAACTTTATAGCCAAGTGCTGAATAAATTCGGTGCAAACTTTCACCAATCATAGTTGTGGACATATGCCCAATATGTAGATACTTAGCAAGGTTTGCAGAGCAATAATCAATACACACTGTTTTGCCAATTCCATAGTTTTTATATTCAAAATCAAAATCAGTTTTAGTTTCTAAAACTTTTTTTGCAACCATTTTTTTATTTAGAAAAAAGTTAAGATAACCGCCGATAGTTTCAATTCTATCAACTAAGAAGTTTTTTTTCAAAAACAATTTTTCTTTTAATTCATTTGCAATAACATCAGGTGGCTTATGTTCAATTTTTGCGTATTGAAAACAAGGCAAACAAAAATCGCCCATTTCACTTTTAGGCGAAACAAGTATTTCGTTTTCCTGGGCTTCTGCAAAATCTGCAAGTTCTTTCTTAAAATTCATAACATTAAGATATTATCATACTAAAGGGCTAAAATCAACTTAAATGTTGTCTGTGAAAAATAAAATATATTAAAGATTTCTCTCAATACTTTTGATGTTAATATTTTTTTGTGTGCTTAAAAATTCTATTGCTGTTCTATTATCCATTTCAATAGGCTTTTGTATAAATTCTGTTGTATAAAAATTATAATAGTGAATATTGTTATTAAAAAATTTAGTAACGCAGTATTGATTTTTTAGTAACAAATAAGGCTTAAAAACAATAGACAGATAATAACTATCATCAAAACTCTGCCAATTATAATCTTGAATTGATTGTGAAACTCTTTTATTTATTTGCATATATTTTTCGTCATAATTTTTAACAATAGCCGACATATTGATATGTTTTATTAAATCACAAATTTTATTATAATAATAAGACTTCTCACCTTCATCAAAAGTATTTAATCTAATTATTACTGAATTTTGTATGTTTTCATTTTCCAATTTTCCAGTTAATAACAACTTGTCTAAATTGCGTTTAATAAGTTCAATTTGTATGTTTTTATCGTCTACAAAAATTTTTGATAGATATTCTGCAAAAACAATTATAAAATCTTGATTATCATAAACAAAACTAATATAAGGTCTTTCGGGAGGACTAAAATGATCGATATGTCCATTACAGCACGCGTGCGTTTGAATCCCTTTCTTCCAAGTGGTTAATAACAGTTTTTCAAGCATTTTGTTGCCTTCGGAAAAGTCAACCGCCATTTCCTTTTTGTGCTCCAAATCAACAATTTGTGGCAAGCCATTATTATAGTTCATTATATATTTCTCCTTAATTAACTGATTGCCATTTCGCTTATCGGCTCATCCTCAACAGGTGATTTTTTTATGGCAAGTAAATTTTTATAAAATGTTATGTAGTAATTAGTTAAATCTGAACGATTTTTTTTGGGTAAATGCCAAATTTCTTTTTTCTTTATATTGTAATTAACTGCAAAAGTTAAAAGTATTCCTTCGTTTTTTCTTTCAAAAAATAGTATTGGGGCGTTTTCTAGGTCGAGTTTTTCGTCAATAAGCAAAGAATTTTTATTGAACTTTGCACAATTTTCAAAAAACTCGCAAAACGAGTGATATTCTTCGCTGTCTTTTTTTATGCAAAAAGAAC
>JAQVNZ010000059.1 GCA_028702895.1 Candidatus Iainarchaeum sp.
TCTTGATAAAATTGACCCTAACACTTATGAAAAATTACCAAAAATTGTTGTAAAAGATATGTTAACAAACGAAGAAACAAAAATTGGATTACTTCCAAAAACTAATTTGAAAATTTATATTCCATTAAGATTTTTTAAAGCAATACATCATGCAAAAGATAATTTAGAAGCAATAAAATATAATGAATATGATTTTACCAGAGCAAGAATGGGTTTTTGTGATGATGGGTGTAATCCGCGTAAAGATCCAGTAACAGCAAATCCTGGAGATAGAACTGATGCATCTTGTGATGCAGAGCAAAACGCAACTAGATATATAAATGTTAATAGTTATTACCCTATGGGAAGTGGAATGCCTGGAAGTAATTTATTACAAGCATTTGTAAGTGAAAAAGTGTGCAGTTCATTTAACCAAACAAATTCTTTTCCAGCAATGTTTGACAATTATAATACTAATTTATTATCAGGAAATAGCGCAATAAGTACTAGGCCAGGATGCCCATATTATTCAATTCAAGCAACTTTGTGGGGAACTGATGTTGCAAGAATTACTGGAGGAGCAGCAGATCAATATCTTAGTTGTACAACAATAACTAGCGTATACGCAGATGTTGTTTTTAAAGAAACAAATCCAATTTACATAGTGCGAGGAGAAGAAATATTATACAAATTAAGACTTCTTTCTAATCCATTAAGTGCACAAACTAGCGACCATATAAATTACGAATGTAAAACTTCTTTGTCTCCAGAAATTTGTGAAAAAGTTTAGTTAAAACTAACAAAAAAAATTTGTTAAAGAATATATTTAAATAGAACAAAAGTATTTTTCTTTTGAATAATAACTAAACAAACATTAATAAATAATGAGAATTATAATATTATATAGTTAACAAGTGAAGTGTAACTGCATGGGTATTGGCGAAACATTAAAAGACTACTATTATAAAGCCGAAGATGCTTGGTACAAATTTGTAGATAAAGTGTCAGATAAATTACCTGTTTTTGGAACTATTGTTGATAAAATTGAAGAAAAAAAAATACCTACTTTTCCAGTTGCAATTGCACTAGTTTTAATTTTACTTTTTGTAATATTATTTTTACTTTTTGGAACCTCAAGCGCATTAACTGTAATTGTTAAAGATTCAAATGGAAATATTGTTAGCGCAGCACAAGTAACACTTTATGAATCAGGCACACAAGTTGATTTTAGAGAAACTGACACAACAGGAAAAGCAATATTTTATGTGCAAAATAGCAAATATTCAATAAAAGTTGATAAACAAGGTTATACCTCATTAACAAAAAATGATTTAACCCCTAGCGAAATTAATTTTGTACTAGCTGCAATTGATGAACAAATAACAAAAACCATTTCACTAAAAAATTCAAGCGGACAATTAATTAATGGAACAGGAACTGTAGTTTATTCTTGTGTAGGAAGTAGTGAACAAAGATATTCAAATTATGAAAATGGAAAATTCAATGCAGATTTTACTGATTGTGCAGAAATACAAATTGATTCAATTTCAGGATATACTATTATTGAAGGAAAAGCATCTTTTTCAAGCGCAGATAATATTATTTTAGATGAAGTAGAACAAACAACTAGCACAGTAACAGTGCAATTAAATAGTGTTGGAAATGAATTACCAACAGGACTAAAAGTAATGCTTTATGATAATGAAAAAGTACTTTTTAATACTGCATACTCTAACTCAAATGTAGTTGTATTTTCAAATGTAGTAACTAATTCGTATTATGTTGTTGTAAGTGATCCTAGTGGGGAATTTAATGATTATGATGGTTCAACTCTAGGCGAGATAAAAGAATTAAGAAAAAATGAACCAATTAGTTTTAGTGTAAACTTAACAAAAAGTGTTAGTTCAAGCATTAATATTACTGTAAAAGATGCAGAAACAGGACTTCCAATTAGTGGAGTTGAAGTAAAAAGAAAAAGTACTACAAATCAAAATGATTTAGATACTTTAATTACTGGAAACAGTGGACAAGTAACATTTTTAGTTCCACAAGGAAGCAGTTATTTAATCACAGCAGAGCACCCAAATTATTTAATTGGTGATGGGAAAACTGTTAGTGCAAACGAAAGTGCAACATTTAATTTAATAGAAGCAAATGAATCAAATTCTCAAACTTTACTTGTAAGAGTTAAAGATCCACAAGGAGCTGGAATAAGTGGAACAAGAGTTGTTCTTAAAAGAACTGATGATACTATAGTTGATGAAAAAATAACTGGTTATAATGGAGAAGTGGAATTTTACAATTTAGAATTTGGAAGTTATTTTGTATTTGCAACAAAAACTGGTTTTGCTTCAGTTACTACCCCTTCAACACAAGTACTACCAAGAGAAAACAACACTATTGATGTTGTTCTTGATATTGGAATAGAAACCGTTAGATTAAATGTAATGGATGAAAGCGGGGTTGTTGCAGGAGCTAGTGTGAAAGCAATTAATGTAACTGGAGAAATAGAAAAAGAAGCAAGTACTGACGGAGAAGGAAAAGTTGATTTTAGTATACGCCTAGACAAAGAAATTTATTTTTTAATAGAAGCAGCAAATAAAGCAAGTTATTATACAACAATAATAAAACCAGATAGCGGAGTTTTAACTGAAAAAAATATTTTGCTTAAAGATTCAACAGGCGGATTAAACATTATTTTAGATGGAATTTATAGTGGAAATGAAGAAGTTGAAGAAGATAGCGAAGTAATTAACTCTGGAAAATACACTGCAAAACTTTTACTTGAAGTTCCAAAAGGAAACTATACTGAAGCTGGAGTTCATATTAGAACAGGAAAAGCAGAAAATAATACTACAAACTTAATGGAAGAAGATGCTATTGCAATTGGAAAAATCCTTGCATCAACTACAAAAACAACAAAAGGAAAAACATTCACCCCCCCCAATGGATATAGTACTGATTCGGCAAATTTAACACAATCAAATTCAAAATGGGCTAATATTATTTGGAATAATCCAACTAATGCAATTTATGAAATTGAAGCAGAAATAATAGTAACTGATTCATTATTAAATAGTGTAGAAAATTTTTGGTATAGAGCTTGGACTAAGGGCTCAACTAATTTAAAAAATCCAATTAGTAATACTAGTGGACATGAACTTTATTCAAATGCAAAGGTAAGATTATTTTCACTTGATAGTAGTGTAGGAACAAAACTTTGCAGTGGATCATTTTGTAAAATTTATTCAATAGAAACTTTAACTGGAAAAAATGCAGGACGAAGACAAGGATTAAGTAGCACTTTTAATGCACAACAAAATAATACCTATGTTTTAACTGCAGACCTAATTAATACTAAGTCTATTAGTCAAGCTGTTTTAGAACTTGATGCACGCGGAATTATAATTGAAGAAATTAAAGTAAATAATGCTGTTCAAGAAAGTCAAACAATTAATCTTGGAGGACTTGCTAATGATAGTTTAACAAAACTTGAAATTACATTTAGCACTAATACTTCTGGAAGTGCAACAATTGATTTTAAAATAAATTCAGCATCAAAAACAGAATTTAGTGATTCAATAAATGTTAATATTATTGCAAACAAAAAATTTAATTTGGATATTATTCCAAAACAATTAATCCCTTATATTGATAATACTTTATTTTTCACAGTAACTGAAAATGAAATTCCATTATCAAGAGCAGTAATTGAAATAAAAAACCAATCTTCAACTCTTAGAATTATAGAAACAAATGGAGAAGGACTTGCACAATTCGAATTAACCTCGCCAAATGCAGGAGATGAATTCACAATAATTGCAAAAAAAGAAGGCTATGAAACAATTACTTTGAACAAAACTGTTGATGAAAGAATTTTATTAATTACTCCAAATCAAATTAATGAAACAATAAAAATTGGAGAAATAACTAGCATTGATCAAACAATTATTTTAACAAACCAAACTATTGCTGATTTAAAAATAAAAAAAATAAGTACTAGCGGAGACCTTGC